>DMAT01000369.1 GCA_003451635.1 Syntrophus sp. (in: bacteria)
TGATGGCGGTGGCCGATGTCTACGACGCGCTGATCAGCCGCCGTGTGTACAAGGAAGGCAAGACGCATGAAAAAGCGGTGCAAATCATGACCGAGGGCCGGGGCGCCCACTTCGACGCCGATATGTTAGACGCCTTCGTCGATATACAGGAGGAGTTCCGGTCCATTGCCCGGCGCTTTGCCGATTCGGATGGGGACATGTTCAAAAAGGGCGACTTGCCGGTGCAGGCCGTCGCCTCATAATTCCATAGCGTTAGCAGGGACAAAATTTATGAAAAAAGTCGTTATGTCCGACACAAATAGGGAAAACCAACTTCGTCTCGCCAACATCGAACTGAAGAGGCAAATTGAGATGCTGGAAGAAAGGTTGCTGGAAAAAGAGAGGATTGCGAAGGCGCTCCAGGATTCCGAGAAACGGTACCGACGGCTCTTCGAATCAGCCAAGGAGGGCATTTTGATTCTCGACGCCGATACGGGCAAGGTGGTTGATGTCAATCCTTTCCTGTTGCAGTTACTCGGTTATTCTTACGACGCCTTGTATGGGAAACATATCTGGGAACTTGGCATATTGAAAGATATTGCCGCATCCAAGGATGCTTTCAGGGTTTTGCAGGATAACGAATACATCCGTTACGAGGATTTGCCGCTGGAAACCATTTCCGGGCGCCCCATCGCCGTGGAGTTTGTGAGTAATGTTTACCTTGTGGACAATAGCAAAGTAATCCAGTGCGATATACGCGACATCAGCAAAAGGAAAGAAATGGAGGCGCAGCTGAAGGACAATGAAAAAATTTACCGTGAGCTCAGTATTATAGATGCCCTCAGCCAGCTTTATAATTCCAGGTATTTTTATCACCAGTTAAAAAAGGAGATCGATCGCGTCAACCGCTATGGCGAACAGCCCATGACGCTTATCCTTCTCGACATTGATAATTTCAAGGCATTCAATGATACTTACGGCCATGTAGAGGGAGATCAGGTCATATTGCGCCTTGGTCAGGTAGTAAAAAGATGCCTGCGCCAGACAGATTCCGCCTATCGTTATGGAGGCGAAGAATTTACGATTCTTTTGCCCATGACAAAAAGCAAGGATGCTGTCGTTACTGCGGAAAGAATCAGAAAAGAATTCAAGAAAGAGATTTTTTCTCCGTTGTCTGGTCAAGACGTCCATGTGACGATGAGCCTGGGGCTTACTCTGTACCAGAAACGTGAAGACATGAAGACCTTCGTAAACCGTGCTGATCAGCTTATGTACCAAGCTAAGAAGAACGGGAAAGACATGGTTTGTTCTGATTTACTCCCGGTTATTGGCAAGCCGCTTACGTTGCCGTAAAGGAATTTAAAATGAGTATTGCCAATATATCTAATAATTTCTCCATAGAAAATCAGCGGCTCCAATACAAGCTTTCCATCATTTTCAGCCTTTTCTTTCTGACGCCCATTATGGGCTTCATGTACTTCGCCATAAAGTACGATATCCTGAACGACGAGTACATTCCCATTTTTTTCATTGCCCTCCTTGCTTTTTCCTTTTTCGGGTTCAATATCCTGCGCAAAATGTTCGATAAAATCACCGGCATATACAAAAATATTTCACAAGTTATCACAACAGAGTTATCTCCATCCCAAACGCACCAGGCGGAAGATGAACTTAGCGGCATCGCCCGTTCTTTTCAGACCCTTGAGCATGAATTAAAAATCAGTTTCAATGACCTGGAGCAAAAAACAGCGAAAATCTCAATCCTGAAGGAACTTTCCGATCTTTGTTATACGACTTTCAACACGGAGGACCTGTTTTATATCACCCTGGAGCGGGCATTGAAGCTGGCAGATGCCCATATCGGATCCGTCATGATGCTGGAGAAGCCGAAGCGGGATGTTTTTATCATCGAGGCCAGCATCGGTCTGAACGAAATCGCAAAAAAAGGAGATAAAACAAGTTTTGCCGACAGTGTTGCCAAGTATGCCGTGATCAATAAAGCCCCCATTCTGGTCGAGGACATTGAAACGGACATTCGTTTCGGGCGTCAATCCCGACCACAATATGCCACGAAATCGTTTATATGCATGCCGATAAAAACAATGAACGATGTCATCGGCGTGCTGACCATCTCCAGGAGCAAAACAGAAAAACCATTTACCCAGGAGGATGTAGATGTCCTGATTCCCCTGCTGAGCAATGCGGCTTTTACCCACGATAACCTGTGTCTCTTGAAAGAGGCCAAAGACCGGTCCGCGCAGCTTCAAGCCATGGGAAATATTTCTGCGATTATCAATTCAAGCCTCCGAAGCAGCGAACTTCTTCACGCAATTCTTAATGAAATGAAAGCTGTTATCCATTTCGAGCTGGCAATTGTCATGATCCTGGACGAATATAGCCATCAGTATCTGCATATTTTAGAGATCCTGACCTTTATTCCAACGGGACTCAATAAGGATGATGCTTACCCGCTGGACGGCACCATCTTCCGCAAGGCGCTGAAACAGCAGCGGCCGTTGATGCTTCAAGATACGACCATTCTCACCCATCCGGTTGAGAATGGAATATTTGCCGCACAGAGCGTGCGCAATGCCTTTTTGGCGCCATTGAAAACAGAAGGACAGGCAACAGGCATTCTTATCCTGTGCAACGTTCCCCATGATGCGGCCGGCAATACGGATAAGTTGATCGAAGCCATGGCTCATGATTTATCCCGGGCGGTGGAAAAGGATAAGCTGGTAACCGCATTTGCCCGGAGGAGTCAGGAGCAGGATACCCTCAGTCAAATCGGCAGCGCTCTGGCTGCCTCTACCTTCGACATGGACAAGGTATTACAGCACACCATGGACATTATTCAGGTCATTATGGATGTTGAGGCCGGTTCGCTGATGTTCCTGGACGACAGCGAACTGGAATTCAAAGTAGCCTTCAATATCGTCACCAATATTGACTGCCTGAAGGGAAGCCGTTTCATGCTCGGGAAAGGGATTGCCGGTTATTCTGCCGCCAGGGGCGAGCCCATGATCGTCAGAGATTCAAGAGAATCCAAACATTTCAATCCGGAGTTCGACCGTATGACCGGCTTCGAAACCCGATCGGTTCTTTGCGTTCCCCTGATTTCCCAGGGGAAAGTGCGCGGCGTCATCGAAGTGCTGAACAAACGTCAGGGGGAATTCACCCCGGCTGATCTTCATCTCCTGCAATCGATTGCTACAACGGTCGGCATTGCCATGGAAAATGCGCGTCTCTATGGAGAAACCCTGAGCATGGCTGAGAAGGAAAGGGGCATCCGTCACGTCTTTCAAAAGTACGTGCCCAAGGAAGTCATTGACAAGATCACTTTCGGAACAGAAGAAAGCACGCTCATAGACGAATTCAAGATCATCACCCTTTTGAATATTGATATTCGTGGCTATTCTGTCCTTTCCCATAAAGTGGGTCCACAGAAAACGGTCATCATCCTGAATTACTTTTTTGCCGCCATGGGAGAAATTGTTTTCAAACATCACGGAATCGTGGACAAATATCTGGGGGACGGATTTCTGGCTCTTTTCGGCGCGCCGGTGTCGAGTCCCCTGGATGCAGACAATGCCGTTGCGGCGGCGCTTGAAATGCAGAAGGCCATGGAGGGCGTCAGTGCTTATCTGAGACAAAGCTTCGGGGCGTCCCTTGCAATGGGCGTGAGCATTCATACGGGCGAAATGGTAGTCGGCAATATCGGCTTTGACAAGAAGATGGATTACACCGTTATCGGAGATGCCGTCAATTTCGTTTTCAGACTTCAATCCCTTTGCAAGCCCTGGCCCAACGGCATTCTTATCAGTGAAAAGACCTATTACGCCTGTCAATCCATCCCGCGGATTGAAGAAATCGACGCCTATGAAAGCGACAGCGGCTCGGGAAAACTTAAAATATACCGGGTAACCGGCTCGTAGCGGACAGGAATGAAGTACGATCAGGAGTGCTGCATGAAAGGGAAATAAGATGGTCTTTATGTCTTCAGTAACCTTGACGATCGATAACCTGATCGTGACCGTGGAGGCTGGCGCCACGATCCTTGTCGCAGCAAAGAAACTGGGTATAAAGATACCTACCCTTTGCGCCTGGCCGGAAATCGGGCACGCTCCGGGCGTATGCCGGGTATGTATGACGGAAGTGGAGGGCCAGCGGAGCCTGATTGCTGCCTGCGCCTTCCTCGTAAGCGACGGCATGGTCGTGCATACCGGCACGGAGCGCGTGCGGGCGGCCAGAAAGATGGTCGTGCAGCTGCTCCTTGCCAATCATCCCCAGGAATGCAACTTTTGTGTCAGAAACGGAAATTGCGAGCTGCAGCAGGTTGCCGAGACCGTTGGCATCAAGCGGATGAGATTCGATTATGCCGATCTTGACACAGAGGGCATGATCGACAAATCGAGTCCCGCCATCGTCAGAGACAGACGTAAATGCATCCTTTGCTATCGTTGCGTAGCGGTATGCGAGCAAATTCAGGCGGTCTGTGTCCTGACGCCGGCCTTTCGGGGCAATGAACTCAAGGTCGTTCCCACCTTTGATATTCCTCTGATCGAGTCCAACTGTGTATCTTGCGGGCAGTGTATCATGGCCTGTCCGGTCGGCGCGATTTATGAGAAGGACGATATCGACGAAGTGTGGAAAGCGATCAATAATCCCTCGAAACATGTCGTAGTTCAGGAGGCTCCGTCCATTCGCGCCGCCCTTGGCGAGGAATTCGGTATGCCTGCCGGCTCACTCGTTACCGGCAAGATGATCACGGCGCTCCGGATGCTCGGTTTCGATAAGGTCTTCGATACGAACTTCTGTGCAGACCTCACCATCATCGAGGAAGGGCAAGAATTACTTAAGCGTATCAAGGGCGGCGGTAAACTTCCCATGATCACCTCCTGCTGCCCCGGCTGGGTCAAGTTTTGCGAACATTTTTATCCCGATCTCCTCGATCTTCTCTCCACCTGCAAGTCGCCCCAGCAAATGTTCGGTGCCCTGGTGAAAACCTACTATGCTAAGCAGGTAAAAATCGAGCCGCAGGCTATCGTGTCCGTCTCCATTATGCCCTGTACGGCCAAGAAGTTCGAGGCTCAGAGACCGGAGATGGCGAGCAGCGGTTACCGCGACGTCGATTATGTCCTGACCACCCGCGAACTGGCGCGGATGATCAAGGAAGCCGGGATTGACTTCCCGAACCTTCCCGACGGCCTCCATGACGCCCCGATGGGGGAGTACACAGGCGCCGGCACGCTCTTCGGGGTGACGGGTGGAGTAATGGAAGCTGCCCTGCGGACGGTTTATGCCGTGGTAACCGGGAAAAATTTGCAGGATTTGAATATAACACCCGTCCGCGGTTTGCAGGGCGTGAAAGAGGCCGCTGTCGAGATCGGCCCCTTGGGAGAGATCAAGATCGCCGTGGCCCACGGGCTCGGAAATGCTAGAAAACTTATGGATCTTATCCGGGGAGGCAAAACCGACTATGCCTTTGTTGAGATCATGGCTTGTCCCGGCGGCTGCATTGCCGGGGGCGGGGAACCCATTCCGACGACAAATGAGATTCGGGTGCTCCGTTCCGGGGCGCTCTATCAGGATGACGCCTTGGTCCAAGAAAAACGCCAGTCTCATGAAAATGAGTCCGTCAAAAACCTTTACCGCAAGTTCCTCAAGGAGCCCCTGGGACAAAAATCGGCGGAACTGCTCCATACACACTATGTAAAGCGGGGCGAGGATATTCCCCATCAAGCGACGGAATGTGAAATAAATGAATAAGACGCCCAAGGGAAACAGATTACATATTGCGCTTTTCGGACGAACCAATGTCGGCAAATCAAGCCTCCTTAACCTGATTGCCGGACAGGATGTGGCCATCACTTCCACCCTCGCCGGAACGACTACGGATGTCGTGGAAAAAACGATGGAGCTGCTCCCTATCGGTCCCGTTGTTTTCCTGGATACCGCCGGACTGGATGACCATTCCGCTCTTTCTGAGCTGCGGCTGAAGAAGACAGCGAAAATCTTTGACCGCACCGATGTGGCGCTCCTCGTCACGGAGGCCGACATCTGGACCGAATATGAGGAAAAGGTCCTGTTTGCAGCGGCAAAATTGAATATTCCCCTCCTGGTTGTTATCAATAAGATTGACGTCACAAGTCCCTCAGAAGATTTCAAGAATAAAATTAACGAGAAAACACCCTGGCTTTTGTCCGTCTCCACAACAGACAGGACGGGCAGAGACGCCTTTCTGGACACCTTGAAACGCCTTTTGCTGGAAGCCGTGCCCGATGACATCATCAAAACGCCATCCCTTGTCGGTGATCTGCTGTCGCCGAAAGGCATCGCCGTCCTCGTGGTTCCGATTGATCTCGAGGCGCCGAAGGGGCGCTTGATCCAACCGCAGGTGCAGACGATACGGGACGCCCTCGATAACAATGCGGCGGCCCTGGTGGTCAAGGAACGGGAGCTTTCTTCCCTGCTTACCCGATTAAAGGCGCCTCCCCAACTCGTCATTTGCGATTCCCAGGCTGTTCTGGAGGTAACAACCATTGTCCCCCGGGAAACGCCCTGTACGACCTTCTCGATCCTTTTTGCCAGGCAGAAAGGAGATCTCAACGTCGCCGCCGCAGGAGCGGCCGCCATTGAAACATTGAAGCCGGGCGATAAGGTGCTCATTGCCGAGGCTTGTTCCCATCACCCCCTCCAGGATGACATCGGACGGGTGAAGATTCCTCGCTGGCTCTGCGAATATGTGGGCGAGGGGCTGCAAATCGATGTTACCGCAGGGAGAGACTACCCGGTAGATCTTGGGAAGTACCGGCTGATCATCCATTGCGGCGCCTGCATGCTGACCCGTCGGGAAATGCTCCGCAGAATTCATAAAGCCCAGGAGCAGCGGGTGCCGATCACCAACTATGGTCTGGCCATCTCTTTCACCCAGGGGGTCATAAAAAGGACGTTGGCGCCGTTTCCCGCCGCCCTGCGGTTCTATGAAAGACGCATGGAAGAGATCGGGAAATCATTTCCGAATGAGGCAGGTCAATCATGAAGGACTTTATCAACGATGCACAGATAGAACAACTGCTCGGTCAGTCCCAAAATCCCGCCGCCGCGCAGGTGAAGGACATCATCAGCAAGGCCTTGGAGCTGAAAGGACTTTCCCCGGAAGAGACAGCCGTTCTGCTCCAGACGGAAGACCAGGACCTGATCGGAGAGATCTTCCATGCCGCCCGCGCCGTTAAAAGGGGCATCTACGGTAATCGACTGGTTTTATTCGCCCCGCTCTACATCTCCAATTATTGCGCCAACAACTGTCTGTATTGCGGATTCCGCAGGGACAATAAAGAATTGAAACGGGTTGCCCTGACCATGGAACAAATCCGCAAAGAAGTCGAAGTATTGGAGAGAGAAGGACATAAACGGTTGCTGATGCTGTGCGGCGAGGACCCGCAGCGTTCCGGTATCGACTATTTCCTTGAGGCGATAGAAACAACCTATGCCGTCAAGACGGAGAAGGGAGGCGAAATTCGCCGTATCAATGTCGAAATTGCCCCGCTGGAAGTAGATGAATACCGGCGTCTGAAAAAGACCGGCATCGGCAGTTACGTACTTTTTCAGGAAACATATCACCATGAAACATACAAGAAAATGCATCCCCGGGGTCCGAAGTCAGACTATCTGCGGCGTCTGACGGCTATGCACCGCGCTCAGGAGGGTGGTGTCGATGACGTCGGCATCGGCGCCCTTTTCGGCCTCCATGACTATAAATTTGAAGTGCTGGGTCTGCTCTTCCATGCTCTCCGGCTTGAGCAGGATTGCGGCGTTGGTCCCCATACCATCTCCATCCCCCGACTGATGCCGGCGCTGAACGCCCCCGCTGCCGTCACACCTCCCCACCCGGTGCGGGATGACGATTTCAAGAAACTGGTGGCCATTATTCGTCTGGCCGTTCCTTACACGGGAATGATTCTGACGACCCGGGAATCGGCGGCCATGAGAAGCCAGGTGTTTGAGCTGGGCGTTTCACAAATCAGCGCCGGATCAAGGACCAATCCCGGCGGCTATCAGGAAGATTCCAGCGAGGGTTTCCGTGCCGCCCAGTTCAATCTCGGCGACACCCGCACCCTGGACGAGGTCATCTATGATATCAGCACGAAGGGTCATATCCCCAGTTTTTGCACGGCCTGTTATCGCCTCGGACGCACCGGCAAGGATTTCATGGACCTGGCAAAGCCCGGCCTGATCCAGAAGTTCTGCCGCACGAATGCCATCTGCACATTCATGGAATACCTGAAGGATTATGCCACCCAGAAGACTAATGAAGCAGGGAGGGAATTGATCGTCAAACTGATCGAAGAAACCAGCCCCAAAAGGGTCAGGAAAACCCTTGAAGATCGCCTGGGGAGAATTGAAAATGGGGAAAGAGACCTCTATATCTGATCATACCAGCGCTGAGTCATTCAATATCATCGCTAAGGTCTCCCGAGGCGGCGATCTTACCAAGGAAGAGATTATCCGGCTTCTGAAGATCACTGATCATGATGACCTGCAAAAGCTCTTTGCCGCTGCCGATGCCGTAAGGGAACGATTTGTCGGTCCAGAAGTTTTTTTGCGGGGGATCATTGAATTTTCCAACTTTTGTGAACGCAACTGCCTTTACTGCGGCCTGAGAAAAGGAAACAAGGAGCTGAAGCGCTACCGGATCGGGGAAGACGAAATATTGGCCGCAGCGCACCGCATAAAAGACGCCGGCATCGCCACGATTGTTCTTCAGTCCGGGGAAGATCCATTCTATGCAACTGACGTCCTTTGTCTTCTTATCCAACGCATCAAGGAAGAAACGGCCCTGATTATCACCCTCTCCATCGGCGAGAGACCATACGAAGACTATGCTGCCCTTAAAAGAGCAGGCGCGGACCGCTATCTGTTGAAACATGAAACAGTTTCCCGAGAGCTCTATGCCAGGTTGCGCCCCGGCTGCCGCTATGAAAACCGGCGGCAATGCCTCGCATGGTTGAAGAAATTGGGCTACGAGGTGGGTACAGGCTGCATGGTCGGGCTTCCCGGACAGGACGTGGCCAGCCTTGCCGAAGATATCCTCTTTGTAAAAGAAATTGACGCCGACATGCTCGGTATCGGACCCTTTATTGCCCATCCGCTAACGCCGCTAGCCCTTTATCCCAACGGCAGCCTCGATATGACGCTAAAGATGCTGGCAATTACACGCCTGCTGACAAAGTCCACAAATATCCCGGCAACGACGGCCCTGGCGACAATCGATCCACAGGCATGGACCAGGGCTTTTAATGCCGGCGCCAATGTCATCATGCCGGATTTTACCCCTTTTTCTTACAAAAGATTCTATGATATTTATCCGGGAAGAAGCTCGAAGGCGCTCAATATTCATGATTTTCTGGAAGTCCTGGAAAGAGAGCTGGCCGGTAACGGTCGGGTTATCGGCGCCGGTAGCGGTTACCGGAATAAATGAAACGACGACAGTGCCCGCCGTTTTTCATTTTATATGGGTACCTCAAGGATAATCTTCGTACCCTTGCCTGTTGCTGATTTAACAGTCAGGCTCCCTTCGATCGATTCCGCCCTTTCCTGCATGATAGCCAGACCCAGGCATAATCTGCCGTCAAAATTGATTTTCTTCTTATCAATGTCAAATCCTTTGCCTTTGTCGGTTATCGTAAATCGCACCATTTTCCCCTTGCTGACTGATAGCTCCACGCACGATGTGTCGGCATGTTTGATGGAATTGTTTACCGCTTCCTGAATGATCCTGTAAATGATGATTTCTGTCTGCAGGGGCCATCTGTTCTCTAATTTTTCGCCCGAGATGACCACATCCACGCCTGTTCGCAACTTGCATTGCTGACCATACCATTTCAATGCGGCAAAAATGCCGAAATTATCAAGGACCGTTGGGCGAAGGTCCGATATGATCGTATGCAGTTGATCCCCCAACCTTTCCACCATACTCAGCGCATCATCAAGTCTCGAAACCGTCTTCTCTTCAGTCTGTCCGTTTAGCTGAAGTTTAGTCAGGTTAAGACTCATGCTCAGGGAGGTCAGATTCTGACCAAAATCGTCATGCAGTATTGCCGCCAGGTTCCTCTTCTCGGCCTCTTCCATTTCTGCCAGTCTTCTATTGAGTTCCCTGATTTTCCGGTATGATTCCATCTGTTTATCCTCTGCATGCTTGCGTGCGGTGATGTCACGGATATTGCACTGGATCACTTTGGTCTGGTCCACGAGGTAAACATTGCTTACAAACTCCACGGCAATGGGCTGCCCACCGATGGTTTCCAGCGGTAAATCCTCATAACGGATATAATCGTTATCTTGCAGGGTCTTGAAAGCGTCCTTGGATGCGGCAATGTCTTTGAAGGCGCCAAGTTCCCATATACGCCGTCCATGCACTGCCTCGTAAGAATAACCGAGTAAATGCAGTAGGAAAGGATTGACATCAACTATCTTGCCCGTATCGGCTTCGAGAATCAGGATACCGTCTTTGGCTGATTCAAAAAGCCGCCGGTAGCGTTTCTCGGAATCTTGCAGCGCCTCCCCGGACCTCTCATTTTCCAGCAGCGTTTCGTCAAGCAGGGCAACTCGCCTGTTCAGTTCGCTGTTGGCGTCGCTGATTTTGGTTACGGCATTTGTTGCTAACATAGTCTCAACCTCAATGAATTTACCTCCCCGCTGACAAATGCTTTTCATACAAGATGTTGCAAAGCAAGGAACTTGCCAATAATGAAGTAAATTCGGAAGTTTGTATTCATCATTTAATAACAGGGGATTAGATCAATAGGAGAGAATGGCAGCTAAGTAGGGAATGACTTGCATGACCTCAATATTTGGCGGAACCTCAACATATTGAGGGATGCTTTAAAGAACGGATTAACTTATCGATGATCTTTAGTTGCTGAATTTGGGAAAATATGTAAGATTACAAATAATAAGCGATCATAAAAAGATTCTTCAGGTGCACATATGCCGATCAAGGTAATTGTTGTCGATGATCATGCCGTTATCCGTGAAGGACTGGAGATGCTTCTGCAAAGCGATCCCGACATAAAGGTTATTGCGACCTGTAAAACGGGAATAGATGCCATATCCGAGATACGCAAACTCAAGCCGGATGTTGTTGTCATGGATATATCCATGCCTGATATGGACGGCATTGAGGCAACAAGGCATCTTGCAGAGTTAGAATTGTCGGCAAAGGTAATCATCCTTTCCATGCACGGATCAACAGAATATGTACAACGGGCTCTTAAGGCCGGTGCCGTAGGCTATCTTCTCAAACAATCCGCCGGCATGGAAGTTATCAAGGCTGTCAAGGCTGTCAATGCGGGAAAGCGTTATTTGAGCGAGAAGATTGCCGATATAATGTTTGATAATTATGTCGGGAAGCTGAAACCTGCCTGGCGGGAACAGCCACTGGAGAAGCTGAGCCAGCGCGAGCGCGATGTACTGAAATTAATCGTGGAAGGGCGATCAAATCAGACAATAGCCGAACTGCTCAGTATTTCAAAAAAAACTGTTGAAACCTACAAAGTCCGCATCATGAATAAACTGGACATCCATGATCTGCCCTCACTGGTCAAGTTTGCGATCCAGCAAGGATTGACATCCATCGAATAAAACCATCTGATTTCCAAAAAGCTTCCAATATGGGTTCTTAAGACACGACCTCTGCAAGTCAAAATATCCCCTCATGATTTGTCAAACATCCTGACATGATTTGTCAAAGTATCCTGGCTGACACGATTATCCGGACACATTAGATTAACGCCAAAGGAAGATCACGGTTATTTCGAAATGAGGCGGATGTGTCAAAAACTATTTTAATTGTCGATGACAACAAGAACGTGGCCGAACTTATTCAGGACTGGCTGGAACTCGTCTTCCCCGATTATTCCACGGTTGCAGTCGCATCCGGTGTGGATGCCATCGATTTTTTCCTAAATGAGTNNGAGAAAGCAGAAATTGTGATCATGGACATCAATATGGCCGGAATAAACGGGATTGAAGCCGCTCGGCAACTGAAGAATGAACATCCCCTAACGAAGGTTATTTTTCTTTCGATTTTCGATGATGATGTTCATCGGTGTGCCGCTCACTCTGTCGGAGCGAGCGGTTATGTAGCCAAGTCAAAAATCAATACCGACTTTATTCCCCTGCTGAAGAAACTGATCGGTACGGAAGCATGTGAATCATCACCTTTAACACCATGATATTACCGCCTCTATGGCATGGTTAGCAAGTAATGAATCCGCTGTTTGATGAATTACGGGAGCACGGATGGTTATGTTCAAAGGCAAAAAATATATCTCAAAAAAGGTCGGTTACATTGGACTGATCATATTAATCGTCAACTCATTAATGGTAAGTCCGGCAGGGGCTGCTGACGATTCCTTTGAATTTCTGCCTATTCTGAAATTTACCGGCGGTATTTTGTCGTCCGTGGTGGTCCATGAAGGGGCCCATGCCCTTGTTGGCGGGGTGACAGGCACATCGATGAGCTGGAGGGTCGGTGA
>DMAT01000003.1 GCA_003451635.1 Syntrophus sp. (in: bacteria)
TTTTCGTTGTCGCCGCCGGTCTTTTCGACCTGTGGGTAGATTTCAGGAAAACGCCGGCCCCAAAAAAAGATTTAAACCAATAATATCAGCTAAAATATAGGAGGACCATTATGAAAGTTATTTTGAAGCAAAATATCGACGACCTCGGCAAGATTGGAGAAATTGTCATAGTTTCTGACGGTTTTGCGAGAAATTATCTGGTACCCAAGGGATTGGCTGCGGAAGCGAGCAGCAGGACCATCCAGTCTCTGGAGCATGAGAAGAAGAAGCTTCTCCAGAAGGCGGAAAAAGATAAACATAATGCCCAGGTTCTTCTGGATAAACTCGCCGGCGTCAACTGCGTCATCGCGAGACGTGTCGGCGAACAGGACAAGCTTTTCGGCTCCGTGAACACTAAGGATATCGAAAGCGCCCTGAAAGAGCAGGGCCTGGAAATCGATCGTAAGGACATTGTGATGGACGAACCGATCAAGGCCCTGGGAGAATTTACGGTTAAAATCAAACTTGGCGCCGGCCTTTCCACGGAGATTAAAGTTCATGTCGTACAGGAAGGCTAAATAGATGAAGGGCGGAAAGGATATTGATTCAACCCTCCATCGTATCCCCCCCCAGAACCTGGAGGCGGAGCAGTCCATTCTCGGAGGCATTCTCCTTGACAATCAAGGAATCAATGCCGTGGTGGAACTCCTGTCGGCCCAGGACTTTTACAGTGATTCCCATCGTCGGATCTTTGAGGCGATCCTCGGCTTGTCGAATCGCAGTGACCCCATTGACCTGATCACGCTGAGCAGTATTCTCAAGGACCAGAAGCAACTGGACAGGGTAGGAGGCGCCGCCTACCTGGCCGGATTGGTAGACAATGTTCCTTCGGCAGCCAACATCGCTTACTACGCCAAAATTGTGAAGGAAAAAGCAATTTTGCGAGGACTGATCAGCACGGCTACGGATATTCTCACCAAAACTTACGACGCCGGCGCCGATGTGGACACTGTCCTCGACGAAGCGGAACAGGCCATCTTTGAAATATCTGAAAACAAGATCCGTCGGGATTTTTCACCAATCAAAGAGATCATCAAGGACAGCTTTCGAACCATTGAAGATCTCTATGCCCGCAAGGAACTGGTCACCGGGGTTCCCACAGGCTTTGATAAGGTTGACGATCTGACCTCGGGGCTGCAAAACGCAGACCTGATCATCATTGCCGGTCGTCCCAGCATGGGCAAAACGGCCTTTGCACTCAATATCGCCCAGTATGTAGGCACGCAAAAATCTATCCCCGTATGCCTTTTCTCGCTGGAAATGGCCAAGGAGCAAATCGCCATGCGTATGCTCGCCTCGTTGGCTAAAGTCGATTCCCAAAGGATTCGCAAGGGATTTCTCGGGGAAACTGACTGGCCAAAACTGACCACGGCGGCAGGCAGCCTTTCCGAGGCTCCCATATTCATTGATGACTCTGCGGGAATTACCGTCCTGGAAATGAAGGCCAAAGCTCGCCGTCTTAAAGCGGAACATGGCCTCGGTCTGGTCATTATCGATTATCTTCAGCTCATGAGAAGCGGAGGCAGGAAAGACTCACGAGAACAGGAAATATCAGAAATCAGCCGCTCCCTGAAGGCCCTGGCCAAAGAACTGAATGTCCCCGTAGTCGCCCTTTCCCAGCTCAACCGCCAGGTGGAGGCCCGCACCAATCGCCGCCCCCAGATGGCGGATCTGCGGGAATCGGGAGCCATTGAACAAGACGCCGACGTCATCGCCTTCATTTATCGGGATGAAGTTTATAACAAGGCGGAAGACAATCCTGAAAAGGGGATCGCCGAGGTCATCATCGCCAAGCAGCGGAATGGTCCCATCGGCATGGCGAAACTGGCCTTTCTTGAAAAATATACATCCTTTGAGAATCTTGCCCGGGTTGACGACTAATTCCCATTCTCGGAATTAGAGCTTTTCAGTTTTCCAGAAGCTGAGGTGTTTCACCTGTATAAGGAATGGACAGGCGGAGTTTTTTCAAGGCCTGCTTCTCGATCTGCCGCGCCCGCTCCCGGGTGATTTTGTATCGGTCGCCGATCTCCTGAAGGGTCATCGGATTGTCCGCCATCACACGTTGTTTGATAATAAATTCCTCTTTTTCCGACAATTTGGCCAAGGCCCCGGCTATGTGTTTCGATACAATCTCAGTCTCCTCTTTCTTGATAAGGGCCGCTTCCTGATTCTCACCGTCATAAGTGAGATAGTCGATGTGTGTAGCTCCACTGTCATCGTTTATGTAGGCATCAAGAGAAACATCCCGGTTAGTCATCCGTAAATCCATTTCCTGGATCTCTCCTGATTTTACACCAAGAGACTCTGCTATCTCACCAAATTCGGGATTTTTCTGCGAGAGGGCCTCCAGCTTTTTTTTAGCCTGCCCCAATTTGAAAAACAATTTTCGCTGGACCTGGGTGGTACCGATCTTGACCAGACTCCAGGTTTTAATGATATAATTCTGCATATACGCCCTGATCCACCAGACCGCATAGGAAATGAGCCGATAACCTTTGTAGGGATCGAACTTTTTGACCGCATGCATCAGACCGATGTTACCTTCCTGGATAAGGTCGGCTAACTTGATCCCGTAGTTACGATATTCATGGGCAACCTTGACGACAAAGCGCAGGTTGGACACAACGAGTTTTTCCGCCGCCGCCATGTCGTTAAACTTCTTCAGACGGACGGCAATGGTGAATTCCTCTTCCGGAGTAAGGAGAGGGAATTGATTGATTTCTGCAATATAGCGGTCAAGAGTGCCGGTAAGGGCTGGAAAATTCAAATGGCCTATCCTCTTATTCAAGTAATTACATACGGTTACAGCTTATAGTCTGCTTTAGGGCCCCTGTCAAGGCTTTTTTATCACGCCGGTCATGCCTTGACAACAATGCTTAAGGTGGTTAATTTACGGCGGAATATAAACAGCGTTGGGGGGCAGGACATGAAAACGATACAAACAGCCATACTGGATTTTGGATGCCGGATCGCACAGGAAGTGGAAGCCCGGGCACTGCTAATGTATGCAGACTCCGCTTCGGAGCTCCCCCTCTGCAAAGACACGCTTCCGGGTTTCGATCTCATTCTCGTGACAAAAGACAACGACATTCCCGAGAGATTTGAAGGCGTCTGTATAATCCTCAATGTTCCCAACGTCAACCTAACCCGGGTAGGCCAGATTAAAATTGCCATTACCAAGGGAATAGCAATCGGACTTTTCAAAAAAGGCGACAAAGTCGTCTGTCTGAGCGGCGTTCCCAAGTTCGGTTATGTGGACAGCATCTTTGTCATCGACGTGGGAAGGGAGTTTGAAATCCTTACCTCGGAACATCTCGTGGATCTTACGGAAAAGGTTTATCCGGAGGTCTTTGGGGCCATTCTTAACCTATCGATCGAGCTCGCCGCCCAGGGGCGTGAAGGGCGCAAAGTCGGCACCAGCTTTATTATCGGTGATCATGACCGGGTTCTCCAGCTCTCACGGCAGATGATTATCAATCCTTTCATGGGCTATTCAGAAGCCGAGCGAAATGTCCTGAACCCGGAATTAAAGGAAACCCTCAAGGAATTCTCCGCCATCGACGGCGCCTTTGTAATCAAAGAAGACGGAACGATTGTCACGGCGGGCCGTCATTTAAGCGCCGCCCTGGAAAGCAAGGAT
>DMAT01000149.1 GCA_003451635.1 Syntrophus sp. (in: bacteria)
GGGATGGGATATTCGGGCAGTTCTGTCGTTGAGGCCCTGGCGGATATTTCCGTGACCCCCTTCCCATTTGTTGATATCCATGGCGGATACAAATATATATGGTTGAAATTGGACAGGAACGACTACTACATGGATGCCACGTTCAGCGGACCCTACGTGGCCTTAACAGTTGGATTTTAGACCCATCGAATAGTAAAGATCAGCAGTGGTGATAATGATTAAAAAAAAGAGGGGTTCCTTTTCAGGAACCCCTCTTCCGCGTTAAGCGGATTTTTGTTCTTCAGCTTAGTGGTGCTCTTCCATCGCTCCGGCAATGTACATCATAGACAGGAGCATGAAGACAAGGGTCTGGATGAAAGAGATCAGGAGCTTGAGGACGAGGATGGGTAGCGGTACCAGGAGGGGGACCAGAATGAACAGAACGAAGAGGACGATATGACCGCCCTCGATGTTTCCGAAAAGACGCATGGACAGTGAGACGGGACGGGAGATATGGCTCACGATTTCAATGGGCAGCATCAGGGGCGTCAGCCACCATATGGGGCCCAGGAACTGCTTGAAATACTTGAGGCCTTGAATCTGAACGCCCACGATGTGGGTCAGGAAGAAGACGACGAGGGCCATGGCAACGGTCGTGTTCAGATTGGCGGTTGGAGAGTCCAGCCCCGGAATCAGCCCGATTAGGTTTGAGGCCAGAATGAAGAACCCCAGAGTGGCGATGAGGGGGAAGAAACGCATTCCATGGGTCCCCATGGTATCGATCAGCAGTTTCTGGATGGCACTGACGAAAACTTCCATAGTGTTCTGAAACCCCCCCGGTGTCAGTTCCAGCCGGCGCGTTGCCAGGAACGAAAAAAGGGCCAGCAGGGCTATCACAAGCCATGTAGCACTAATGTAAGTGGGAACACCGGGAAAGATTAATTGCAGGAAAGACAGAGTGTGCATCTTCTAATTGACCTCCTCAACGCAAGTTTTTTTTGTTAATGCCACGATGGCAGTTAAAACAATATTGATAATGACCGTAGAGAGACCGATCAAAAGGCCGATCACATCCACGATCTGGCTGGAAACGATAAAGAACAGGGCGATGGCCGTAACGCCGAAGCGAATGTAGTATTTGAACATGATCCGAGACTTTGCCCGATCATTGAGATGTTGGAAGACATTTTTGACATCCCTATAGAGCCAGTGATAATTGACGATGCTGATCAGACCGCCAAGGAGGACGCCGAGGGTGAATTTTGGAGAAAACATAAACGCGCTGACAAGGACGAAGGCGCCAAGCATGACCCAGTTGACGATTTCAAGCCTTCGCTGGAGCGGGTCTTTTCCGGTGTGGTTCACTTTTTACACTCTTGATAATAGTTTTATCGTCCTGAATGGATCTGCTGATCAGGACATACAAATTCCTGAAGCCTCCGAAGACGCCCATAATGAAAAACAGAACTGTAAAGAAGAAGGAAGTACCCATCTTCTTGTCCAGCCAACTGCCGACAAAGAGCCCCCCAAAGATCAAAAGGACAAAGGCGAAGCCAATACTGCTGGCATAGGCCATCTGAACGTATGCTTTCCTATCTCCCTTATCCATTGGCGCAGCGCCTTCTATCACGACCGGTCTGTGAAGTCAACAAAAATGGCATTGAATCTTCAATAGTCTTTCTGCAAACGTCCTGGCATTTACTAATCATGTACTGATCTCTTTCATCTTCTCTCGATACCATTGGCTTCGTACCAGGAGATGGTCTTCTGCAGACCTTCACGGAAGTCGGTTGCGGCCCGGAAACCAATTTCCTGCAGAGCCTTGGTGGTATCGAGCATCCTCCGGGGCTGGCCGTCCGGCTGGGTAGCATCCCAGGATATATTACCCTGAAAGCCCGTAAGCTCTACAATCAGTTCCGCAAGATCACGAATGGATATTTCGAAGCCGGCGCCGATGTTGACCGGCTCGGACTTGTTGTATCTTTCTGTAGCCAGTACGATGGCCTCCGCCGCATCCTCCACATAAAAGAATTCCCGGGTCGCCTTTCCGCTTCCCCAAACAATAATTTCCTTTTCACCACGGATTCTTGCATCGACGCACTTCTTGATTAAGGCAGGGATTACGTGGGAGGAGCGGGGATCGAAGTTGTCCCCCGGACCGTAGAGGTTAACGGGCAGGAGAAAAATGGAATTGAACCCATACTGCTGGCGATAAGCCTGGGACTGAACTAGCATCATTTTTTTGGCCAGGCCATAAGGGGCATTGGTCTCTTCGGGGTAACCATTCCAGAGTTCGTCCTCTCTGAAGGGAACGGGGGTGAACTTCGGGTAGGCGCAGATTGTTCCCAAGGCTACGAATTTGTCGATCTTGTGCAGATGACCTTCATGGATGAGTTGGACCCCCATCATGATGTTATCATAGAAAAGCGACCCCGGATTTCCTAGATTGAAGCCGATTCCACCTACTCTGGCAGCCAGATGGACAACGATATCGGGCTTTGTCTCTTCGTAGAGACGCCGGACGTCGCCCAAGTCGATCAGATTGTAATCAGGCAGATCAGCGACGGCGATGTTTTCATGACCATGGCTCCGGAAGGCCTTGATGAGGTGCTTACCGAGAAAGCCCTTGCCGCCGGTGATGGTAATGCGCTTGTTTTTCATGATTCCCTCATAGCATGTGATGATTTCCCGTGAGGTACCCGGCGTTGCAAAGGGTTTTTTCCTTCTCGGCGCTTTCCAGGTCGGCGGCGACCATCATGTCGATCAGCGCTTCAAAACCAATCCGGGGTTGCCAGCCAAGATGCTTTATTGCTTTTGTGGGATCCCCCAGCAGGACGTCAACCTCAGTGGGACGGAAATAACGCTTGTCGATAACTACATATTTTTCATAGTCCAGATCCAGTTTCCGAAAGACCTGCTGGGCAAATTCCCTTACAGAGTGGGTCTCTCCCGTCGCAATAACATAATCGTCGGGCTTGTCCTGCTGAAGCATCATCCACATAGCCTCCACATAGTCCCCGGCAAAACCCCAGTCACGCTTGGCTTCAAGATTTCCCAGAAAGAGCTTGTCCTGAAGACCGAGCTTGATCCGGGCCGCCGCCCGGGTGATCTTCCGGGTGACAAAGGTTTCTCCCCGCCGGGGGGATTCGTGATTGAAGAGGATGCCGTTGGCGGCAAAGATCCCGTATGCCTCGCGGTAGTTTTTTACGATATAATAGGCATAAACCTTGGCGGCAGCATAAGGG
>DMAT01000147.1 GCA_003451635.1 Syntrophus sp. (in: bacteria)
AATAATTATTGTCTGTCCGTGCCCGTTTAAGCCCGGTGTAGCTGCCGGGAGCCATACCTTCTGGGAATCCAGAGGGCGGAGCTGTATCATGAGTGCTAAAGTTTTTAAAAAATAGGTGAGAAGCATGAATTTTATGGATTTAGCTGCACAGCAGCTGCGCATAAAGGATATCATTGATAAGAACATTGCAAAGGTCTTGAGTCACGGTCAATATATTATGGGGCCGGAGATTCGGGAATTGGAAGAAAGATTGGCTGCTTATGTCGGCGTCAAACATGCCGTCGGCTGCGCCTCGGGGACGGATGCCCTGCTCATGGCCCTGATGGCCTATGGCGTCGGTCCCGGCGATGCGATCTTCACGACCCCCTTTACCTTTGTCGCTACGGCGGAGGTAATCAGTCTCCTGGGGGCGACGCCGGTCTTTGTGGATATTGACCCCGTTACTTTCAATATCGATCCGGTGAAACTGGAACAGGCTATTTCCCGATTTGAATCTTTAACCATTAGCCCCAAGGGAATCATCGCCGTGGATCTCTTCGGACTGCCGGCGGATTACGATGTTATCAATACCATCGCCGGACGGCATGGGCTCTTTGTCATTGAGGATGCCGCCCAATCCTTCGGAGCCGAGTACCAGGGCCGGAAGGCCTGTTCCCTGGCTGATATCGCCTGCACGTCCTTCTTTCCCGCCAAGCCCCTTGGCGGTTATGGCGATGGCGGAATGTTATTCACCAACGATGATGAACTCGTAAATGTTCTCCGTTCCATCCGCGTCCACGGCCAGGGGAGCGACAAGTACGAAAACGTGCGAATCGGCATCAACGGCCGCCTTGATACCCTGCAGGCGGCAATCCTCCTGGCCAAGTTCGCCATCTTCCCCGAAGAGGTGGAAATGCGCCAGGCCGTCGCCGAAAGGTACGGAATGTTGTTAACGGCAGATGCTCCGGCCGGCTGTCCGGGGAGTAGTGCTTTGGCAATAATACCACCGACGGTGCCTGCGGTATATAAAAGTGTCTGGGCCCAGTATTCAATATTGGCAAAGGATGAGGAGGCACGGACAAGGTCTCAGGAGGCCCTGAAGGGCGCCGGTATTCCCACGGCCATTTACTACCCACGGCCACTCCATCTCCAGGGAGCCTTTGCTGCTCTGGGGTATAAACCAGGCGATTTTCCCGTCAGCGAGGAAATGGCAGGCCGTATTTTCAGCATTCCCATGCATCCTTATCTGGATGGGGGCGATCAGGAATCGATATGCCGGAATTTAAAGGGCTCGCTTTGAACAAAAAAATATTAGTCACCGGCGCCGATGGATTTATCGGCAGCCACCTGGTGGAAGGTTTGCTGGACAAAGGGTGTCAGGTACGGGCCTTTGTGCATTATAACTCTTTCAACAGTTGGGGTTGGCTGGATACGTTTCCCAAGGAAAAACTGGATAAGATCGATGTATTTGCCGGGGATATCCGCGATCCCAACGGGGTTAGAAAGGCCATGCAGAGGATGGACATGGTTTTTCACCTGGCGGCTCTTATTGCTATTCCCTTCAGTTATCACTCCCCGGACAGCTACGTAGATACCAACATCAAAGGCACATTGAATGTCCTCCAGGCGGCGCGCGATACCGGCTGTGAGCGCGTGCTGATTACATCCACGTCCGAAGTTTATGGAACGGCGCAATATGTTCCCATTGATGAACAGCATCCCTTCCAGGGGCAGTCGCCCTATTCCGCCACCAAAATCGGGGCCGACCGGATAGGGGAAAGCTTCTATCGCAGTTTCAATACCCCCGTGACCATTGTGCGGCCGTTTAACACGTATGGGCCCCGCCAATCTGCCCGTGCCGTCATCCCTACCGTCATTACCCAGTTGCTTGCCGGTGCGAAGGAAATCAAACTGGGCAGCATTAATCCAACCCGTGATTTTAATTATGTTCAGGATACGGTGGCCGGTTTTATTGCGATTGCAGAGACACAGGCCACGATTGGAGAAGAGATAAACATTGCCTCTCAGCAGGAGATTTCCATCGGGCAGCTTGCCCGCGAGATCATAGACCAGATCAACCCGACGGCCAGAATCGTCACTGACGATATGCGCATGCGGCCTGAAAAAAGCGAAGTGGAGCGGCTGTTGGGCAGTAAAGAAAAGATTTGCAGGCTAACGGGGTGGCAGCCGGAATACACGCTGCAGCAGGGGATCAGGGAAACAATCGCATGGTTCAGGGATGAGGAAAACCGGCGGCGCTATAAATGGGATCTCTATAATGTTTGAAAAAATAGTTGACTTCATTAGAACCCTTTATCCAACCGAGAACCCCGTACCCCTCCATGAACCGAGATTTACGGGAAATGAAAAACAATATCTCGCTGATTGTATTGATACTACTTATGTTTCCTATGTGGGGGAATATGTCGGTCGGTTTGAGGATTCAATTCGGCAGTTCACAGGGGCAAAGTATGCGATTGCCGTCTCCAGCGGCACCGCAGCACTGCATGTCGCCCTTCTTCTTGCTGAAGTAGAGCCCGGGGATGAGGTGATAACCCAGCCGTTGACCTTTGTCGCCACCGCCAATGCCATTTCCTATTGTAGCGCCCAGCCCGTATTTGTGGATGTAGAACGATCAACCCTGGGGATTGATCCGGGGAAACTGAATGATTTTCTTGTAAATAACGGCATCCTGAAGTCAGATGGCAGGTATTACAATAAAGCAACGGGCAGAAAGATCGCCGCATGTGTGCCCATGCATACCTTTGGTCATCCGGTGCGGATCGACCAGATTATTGAAATCTGTCAAAGATACCATATCCCCGTCATTGAGGATGCCGCCGAGGCGCTGGGCAGTTATTACAAGGGGCAACATGCGGGAACGTTCGGGGATATCGGCATTTTAAGTTTTAACGGCAACAAGCCCGTGACCACCGGCGGTGGCGGCATGATTATCACTAACGATGAAACCATCGCGACAAAGGCCAAGCACCTGACGACAACGGCCAAACAGCCCCATCCGTGGGAATTCGTTCATGACGAGGTCGGCTATAATTATCGCCTGCCCAATATTAACGCCGCCGTGGGCTGTGCCCAGATGGAATGCTTTGTCGGGGTTTTAGAAAACAAGCGCGTCACAGCAAAGCTGTATGGCCAGTTTTTTCAGGAGATCGACATACCATTTATTGCCGAACCTGCTCAGGCCCGCTCCAACTACTGGCTGAATGCCATTGTTTTAAAAGATTTACAGGAACGGGAGCAGTTTCTCGCCTATTCCAGGGAAAAAGGTGTTCAAACAAGGCCCGTTTGGAGGTTGATGAACAACCTTTCCATGTATCGCCACTGCCAGTGCGCACCCCTTGAAACCGCCCCCTGGCTGGAAGATCGGCTGGTCAATATCCCCAGCAGTGTGCGGGTATGAAAGAAAAAATCATCCTCATCGGCGGCGGCGGCCATTGCCGGGCCTGTATCGATGTCATTGAACAGGAAGGCCGCTTTACCATTGCCGGGATTGTGGATGTGCCTGAGAAAAAGGAGCATAACGCTCTGGGTTATTCCGTGATCGGCTCAGACGCCGATTTAGCGAGACTGATAAAGACTTTTCCAAATGTGCTGATTACCCTGGGGCAGATCAAATCCCCGATGCGACGTATGGAATTATATAATGATTTGATGAAAATGGGCGCCCATTTCCCGGTGATTCAATCCCCCCTGGCCTACGTTTCCCCTCGCTCCCAGATTGCCGAGGGAACTATCGTCATGCATCATGCGATGATAAATGCCGGCGCGAGGGTGGGCAGGAATTGCATTATCAACAGTAAGGCCCTTATAGAACACGATGCCGTCATTGAAGATCACTGCCACATTTCGACAGGTGCGATTGTTAATGGCGGAGTGAAAATAGGGAGGGGATCTTTTTTCGGAAGCAATGCCGTTTGTAAAGAATACATCGAAATAGGAGACAATTCCCTAATTGGTTGCGGCGCAATAATTGTCAAGAATATTTCCAAGATTCCTTAACCTTTCCGCTATGAATCATAATAAGACCTTCATCATTGCCGAAGCCGGTGTCAATCACAATGGCAGCCTGGATATGGCGTTGCAACTGATTGATGTGGCCATCGCTGCCGGGGCGGATGCCGTCAAGTTTCAGACGTTCACGGCCGAGGAAATCATAGCTGTTGATGCACCAAAGGCCGGCTACCAGAAGGAAACCACCGGCTGGGATGAATCACAACTGGAGATGGTCAAAAAACTTGAGCTGGATGAAACGGCGCATGTCAGGTTACAACAGCACTGCCGGCACAAAGGCATTCAGTTTCTGTCCGCCCCCTTTGACCTGGAGAGCATCGATCTGCTGAACAGGCTGGGGTTGGAACTCTTCAAGATTCCCTCCGGTGAAATCACAAATCTGCCCTATCTGAGAAAACTAGGGGCCTTGCAAAAACGGTTGATCCTGTCCACCGGTATGGCCAATCTGGGTGAAATTGAAGCGGCCCTGGATATACTTGCCGAATCCGGTACGCCTTGGGAAAACATTGTCGTTCTTCACTGCAACACCGAATACCCGACCCCGTTTGAAGATGTCAATCTGAGGGCCATGCTGACCATCCGGAACGCTTTTCCGGGAATTTCCGTGGGTTACTCTGATCATACTCCCGGCATCGAAGTGCCCGTAGCCGCCGTTGCCATGGGGGCAACGGTAATTGAAAAACATTTTACCATGGATCGAAACCTGCCCGGTCCGGACCACAAAGCCAGTCTTGAGCCCGATGAACTGAAGGCGATGGTGCAGGCGATCCGCAATATCGAAAAAGCTCTCGGTGATGGCCTCAAACGCCACAGCCCGAGTGAAGTAAAAAACAAGGCCATTGCCCGCAAGTCGCTGGTGGCGACCCAACCAATCAAGACGGGCGAACTGTTCAGTTCTGACAACATCACCGCCAAACGGCCCGGTACCGGCATTTCTCCCATGCGTTGGGATGAAGTCTTGGGGCAGGCCGCGCAAAAAGACTATAAAAAAGATGATCTGATATGAGCAGAAGAAAAAATGAAAAAATATGCATTTTCACCGGTAGCCGCGCCGAATACGGACTTCTGCGGTGGGTCATGCAGGGGATCAAGGATGCCCCGGAGCTGGCCTTGCAGGTCGTTGCCACGGGCATGCACCTGTCACCAGAGTTTGGTATGACTATCCATGAAATCCGGGCGGACGGTTTTGAACCAGATGAAACTATAGAAATACTCCTGTCCGGCGACACGCCGGCGGCCATCTGCAAGTCCATGGGACTTGCCATGATCGGCTATGGCGAAGCGCTCCAGAGGCTGAAACCGGATATGGTGTTGCTCCTGGGTGACCGGTTTGAAACATTCTGTATGGCGGCCGCGGCCCAGGTCTGTCGGGTGCCGCTAGCCCATATTCATGGAGGAGAGACCACGGAAGGGGCTATTGACGAGGCGTTTCGTCACTCAATCACAAAAATGTCGCACCTGCATTTTGCCAGTTGCGAAGAATACCGTCAGCGCATCATCCAACTGGGGGAAGACCCGGAGCGGGTGTTCAACGTTGGCGCCCTTGGTGTTGAAAACATCCGGCGTGTATCGCTCATGGAACGCAGCGAACTTGCGGAATCCATAGGATTCAATCTTGAAAGGCCATATTTCCTCGTGACATTTCACCCGGTGACCCTGGAAAAATCAACATCGGAAGGCCAATTCCAGTCATTGCTGAACGCCCTGGACGCATTCCCCGAATACAATGTGATCTTTACGAAGACCAATGCCGACACGGACGGCCGGATAATCAACCGTCTTATTGACGAATATGCAGAAAAGCGACCGGAACGCTGTCTAGCGGCGACCTCCCTGGGCGCGCACCGGTATCTTTCAGCCATGAAGTATGCATCCG
The DNA here is from genome assembly GCA_003451635.1 of Syntrophus sp. (in: bacteria). GTDB lineage: Bacteria > Desulfobacterota > Syntrophia > Syntrophales > UBA8958 > UBA8958. The sequence continues at coordinate 5,888 of DMAT01000147.1, forward strand.
CAGTAATTGGCAACAGTTCCAGCGGCATTATCGAGGCGCCATCTTCCAGAGTTCCCACCGTGAATATCGGCGATCGGCAGAAAGGCCGGGTAAGGGCCGAAAGCGTGGTTGATTGTGAACCGGCCGCTATTTCAATCGCATCATCAATACGAAAAGCCATATCAATAGAATTCCAGTCATTGCTGAAAGTCGTAAAGAATCCATATGAGCAGACTGGTACGGCGGCCAGAATAGTCGAAAAGATCACGCTTTTTTGTCCTGGCGAGTTGATGAAGAAAAGCTTCTATAATGTGAGAGTGTCGGCATAAAAATGAAGGACTGGAAAAAAACAATTATCCATGCAAGCCGCCCCATTTTGGAGGCCTTAAAGATACTTGAGGACATTGCCCTTCAGATAGCCCTGGTAACTGACGACGATGGGCGTCTGATTGGCGTCGTCACGGATGGCGATATCAGACGTGCCATGCTCCAGGGCGTTGCCCTGACGGAGGCGATTCAGGGCATTATGTTTCGAGATTTTACGGTCGTCAATCCTTCCACCTCCAGAGAAGAGATCCTATCTCTCATGAAAGCCCGTGATTTAAGACAAATACCGGTCATTGATGATTCAGGAAAGGTGGTTGATCTTAAGATCATGCTGGATTTGATTCGCCATCCGGAAAAGGAGAACTGGGTTGTCCTCATGGCGGGAGGTTTGGGAACAAGGCTGCAACCTTTGACGGATGATTGTCCCAAGCCCCTGCTCAAGGTAGGCAACAAGCCCATTTTGGAGACAGCGGTAGAAAACTTTGTCCAGTTCGGTTTTCGCAACTTCTTTGTTTCCGTCAATTACAAGGCCCATATGATCGAGGCCTTGCTTGGCGATGGATCGCGTTGGGGAGTAAAGATAAGTTATCTTCGAGAATCGGAAAAAATGGGTACAGCGGGATCGCTTAGTCTTTTAGAGGAAAAACCTTCAGCTCCCCTGATTGTGATGAATGCCGATGTGCTGACAAGGGTTAATATTAACTACTTGCTTGATTTTCATCAAAGCCAACGCTCTGCCGCGACCATGTGCATCCGGAAGTATCATTTCCAGGTTCCTTATGGCGTGGTCAAGACCGATGAAAATAAGTTCTTGAGCGTTGACGAAAAACCTGAATTCAATTTTTTTGTCAACGCGGGGATTTATATTCTGGACCCGCAGATTTTAGATTTTATTCCCCAAAATAAATATTTCGATATGACCGGGTTATTTGAAAAAGTAGTTCACAACCGGCTTAATACGGCGGTTTTCCCTATTCATGAGTATTGGGTCGATATTGGACGTTATGAAGATTTCGAACGGGCAAACGATGACTATGAAAACAATTTTAGTAAATAAATCAGCAAGCGTGAAAGACGAGGGGGAAATGAAATTTTTCATTATCGGTTTGGGCTCTATGGGAAAGAGGAGAATACGTTGTCTTAAGGCTCTTGGGTACGAGAACGTCTTTGGTTTTGACAAGCGCGAAGATAGACGGAAAGAGGTAGAAGCTGCTTACCATATCAAAACATTTGCCGACGTAGAATTGGCATTCCGCGAGGTCCGTCCCGATGCCGTGATCATATCTGTTCCGCCTGACGTACATCACTTGTACATGGAAATGGCTATAGCGCGGGGATGCCACTTTTTTGTCGAAGCCAGTGTTGTTGACACCAACATGGAGATGATCAAGAACAAGCTGGCAGGACTTAGCCTTGTTGCCGCCCCTTCGGCGACCATGTTGTTCCACCCCGCCATTCGAGAAATCGAGCATATCCTCCAACAGGGAGTTTTAGGTAAGATTTCGAATGTCATTTATCATTCCGGTCAATATTTACCTGACTGGCACACCTATGAAAAAGTAAGTGATTACTACGTGTCAAATCCCTTAACAGGGGGAGCGCGGGAGATTGTACCTTTCGAATTGTCATGGCTGACGCAACTATTTGGATTTCCCCGCAAGGTCAGCGCCCAGGTGCGAAAGACAATCAACATCGAAGGTGCTGAAGAAATCGACGATACATACAACATGCTCTTCGATTATGGAGATTTTTTAGCAACTTTGACCGTTGACGTTGTCTCCAGATATGCCACGAGGCGCCTGGTGTTGAATGGCGATCAAAAACAGCTGCTTTGGGATTGGAATGAAAAAGTGGTGAAGATCTATGACCCCGTAAAAGGGGAATGGAGTCGGGAAGAGTACAAGATGAATGAGGCGGCGTCCGGTTATAATCAGAATATCGGCGAGAATATGTATATTGAAGAATTGAAGTGCTTTATTGACGCTATTAAAGAAAAATGGCCATTTATCAATACTATGGAAAACGATCATCGGATCTTGAAACTGCTCTACGCCTGCGAAGAGGCCGACAGGAAATCAGAATATGTCGAGTTCAGATAAGAAATCAGGGATATTTATCACCGCCCGCTTGGGTTCCAAACGAGTTGAGCAGAAGCACCTCCTGCCCGTAGATGGTCAGCCCATTTTATTCTATCTGTTAGGGAGGATAAAAAAGGCATTTCAGGCAGAGATCGAGAAGGAAAATGTGTGTGTGGTCATTGCGACCTCTGACGAGCCGGAGAACCGGACCTTTGAAGAATTCGCAGAGGATGGTGTGACGGTTTATTATGGGGACGTGCACAATATTCCCTTACGACATCTTCAGACGGCAGAGGACCGAAAGCTGGATGCCGTGATTGCCGTGGATGGAGATGACATCCTCTGTTCCGTGGAGGGAATGAAGGCCGTATATCATGCCCTCAAGGCGGGTGCCCCTTATGTGCAGACAGCGGGGCTTCCTTTGGGGATGAATGTCATGGGTTACACGACCCGGTTCCTGAAGGAATCCTTGGGACAAAGTCATGAAAAAATATTGGAGACGGGGTGGACACGCCTTTTTGATCAGGCGCAGTTACATCAGATCCAAGTCTCATTACCGGATTATTCTTACGAACAGCTCCGATTTACACTGGACTATCAGGAGGATCACCTTTTTTTTAAAGCGGTTATCGAGGATTTAGCTGAGCGTGTCTGGTCGATTTCCGATGGGGAACTGATTAATATTGTGACGGAAAAGCATTTTTATCGTCTCAATGATTCGGTCTCCAAAAAATACTGGGAGAACTTCCATCGGCAGAAAAGGCAAGAGGAAACGGGGAGTTTAGACTAATGATGCTCAAGTCTGAGAAAAATACTGGGGAAGGGCAGGCCTTGTGGAACAGGGCAAAGATGATCATTCCCGGCGGCGGACAATTGCTGTCCAAGAGAGCGGAACGTTTTCTCCCGGGACTGTGGCCTGCCTACTATGAAAAGGCGAAGGGCTGTGAAGTATGGGGTCTGGATGGGAAGATATATTATGATTTTGCCCAAATGGGTGTGGGTTCATGCATCCTCGGTTATGCTGATGCCGATGTTGACGGCGCCGTCATGGCCGCTATCCACAAAGGGTCCATGTCGTCTCTCAATTGTACCGAAGAGGTAGCCCTGGCTGAGAAACTGGTTGACCTCCATCCCTGGGCGGATATGGCGAGATTTGCCCGTACTGGGGGCGAAGCCTGCACCGTGGCCGTACGCATTGGCCGGGCGGCGTCAGGAAGAGGCAAGGTGGCTTTTTGCGGCTATCATGGCTGGCATGACTGGTATTTAGCCGCCAACCTGGCGGACGAATCAAATCTCGACGGCCAGCTTCTCCCCGGTCTTGAGCCAAAAGGCGTTCCCCGGGAATTGACCGGTACGGCCCTTCCTTTTCGCTATAACCATCTTGAAGATTTGGAGGCCATCGTACAAAGACACCCGGAAGACGTGGGGGTGATCATCATGGAACCGGTGAGGGGCAACATGCCGCTACCCGGCTTCCTGGAGGGCGTGCGGAATATCGCGACCAGGATTGGGGCCGTGTTGATATTTGATGAGATAACATCCGGATTCCGTATGAATATGGGAGGTATACACCTTCGCTTCAATGTCGATCCCGATCTGGCGGTCCTTGGGAAAGCGTTGGGTAACGGCTATGCCATATCCGCTGTCATTGGTCGCCGCGAGGTCATGGAGCATGCCCAGGATACCTTTATCAGTTCGACATTCTGGACGGAAAGGATCGGATCGGCGGCGGCATTGGCCACAATAAAGAAAATGGAACAATTTCCCGTCCAGGAATCGTTAATCCGATACGGTGAACTGATTAGCGAAGGCTGGATAAAGCTGGCAAAAAAACACGGTTTGTCCATAGAAGTCAGCGGTATTCCGCCCCTGACGCATCTCGCCTTCAAGATGAACGATCCGTTGGCCCTGCAAACCCTTTATGCCCAGGAAATGCTCACGAGGGGTTACCTTTTGGGGGCGTCCGTTTATTCAACCTATGCTTATACGGATGAAATAATAAAGGTCTTCCTGTCGGATACGGATGAAGTGTTTGGGATCATCGCCGCCGCGCAGGAATCGGGAGACATCAGGAAATCCCTGATACATGATGTGATACAGGATGGATTCAGAAGGTTAACCTGATCGCATGTCCGGGAAACTGGCCATCAATGCGGGTTTGTATGTAGCCATATCCCTTGTCACGCAAGGCGTTACCTTTCTTTTCTGGATCGTCATTGCCTGGTGGTTCTCACCATCCCTGATCGGTCTTTACACGCTCGTACTTTTCATTGTCGAGTTATATAGCGCGGTGGCTGTTTTCGGTCAGGACGCCGCCCTGACGCGCTTTTATTATTCTTCATCCCGGAAGGATGATGTTTTAAAAAACGCACTGATCATCGTCCTTTCAGGGGCCATCGCGGCGATTATTTTTTTTATGGCCACGGTGAAGACCATACCGCAGCTCATTCCCGGACTCCACAATTTTTTCCCCGAGAATACAATCCTTGCCGCTACGGTAATATTTGGCAATTCCTTGGCCAATCTTGTCTCAGTCCATTATGCGGCGATGAAGAAGGTGCTGCTGTATGGCCTTTATCAAGGGATTAAGTTATTAATGTTCTGTTCTTTATCTGTTCTTTTTGTTTATTTTGGTATGTCTGTGGAAGGTCTTTTAAAGGCTACGGCCATATCTTCATTTACAATAATCGTTTTATTTGTCTTTTGTGAAAGAAAGGAGATTTCAAAAGCAGTTGTTTCGTTTCCCCTGGCGAAGGAAATGATCGTTTATGGACTGCCGCTGATGCTTTATGCCGCCTTTGGTATATTCATTACATATTTTGGCCGCGTCCTCTTAGCTTCTTATGTGAATCTTGCGATCCTCGGCGTTTACAGCTTCTTCTTAACCATAACGTTGCAGGTCAACGGCTTCTGGGGAAGCGTGAATCGGGCCTGGACTCCTGAACTATTTTCGAGGATTTCAAGACAAAAGTCGACGGCCCTGGAGAGTGCAAAAACCTTTTCCTATGTTTTCGTATTCTTATATCTGGCTGGTTTCACGATTCTAATCCTCATTGGGGAGTCATTTCTTTTCAGCTGGTTGTTCAAGCCGGTATACCTCGACAAAGTCCACCTTTTCTATATTTTACTGTTAGGGCCGATATTTACGGGTATTTATACGGCCTTTTATCCATTTTATTATTATGAAAATAAAACGACCCTGATTTTGTTTATTTCTATTTTTCTAAGTGGCTTGCAAATCTTAGTAAGCATAATTTTTATCAAATACTGGAGCGATACGGGAGCCGCTTTCAGTTTCTATTTGATGTCCAGTATTTCAACGATATCTTACATCTTCTTCTTTCGCCGCCAGATTGAAAATTTCCGGGAACAGTTAAGATTCCTCTTCGTTCTTGTTTTGTTAACCCTGGTCAGTGTCGGGACCTTACTCGTTACATCATCATACCTGTTATTTGCCTTGGCGACCTCTGTAACGACCATTGCAATTTTTGTAATCGCCAGGCCTTATATAACGGATTTTTTTGTCAATGCGGCGAATACGCTGAAAAGAGGGAAGGTAAGCCTTTGAAGGACCCCTTGGTCCTATTCTATCCACATACAGCGCGGGCCTTTCGGACCACCTTGATAGGTCATCTTTATGAAATTGCCCAAGTGTATCCGGTTGTGCTCCTTTCTGAGCAGCTTGACGATAAAATGAACGAGTTGCTTAAGCGGCGTGAATTATTCCCCAAATTGGAAGCGATAATTCCGGTTGACCAGTTTGCCGCGAGTGGAAGAAACCCCTTCCATCCGAATGTTCGTTTAGCCGCGATCGCAAAAAAAGTTATCAGGGACTATCGGCCGAGTATTGTTATTACGGCGAGCGATATGCATAGTTTATTTGATATGTATCTGCTGAGATACGCAAAAAAGATCAATTCACTGATAATATGTGTGCAACCAACACTTAATTTAGAAACTAAGCAATCCTCTCGATGGGTTGATCTTCTAAATGCATATACCAGAATGCCGGATTGGTTGCCATTGGCGTTGCGGATGATGCTGGTGAAAGGTCGTAAATGGATCGGCCATTTTTATTGTCACTGGATTATGCCGCTCTGCGCCGGCGAACTACCCCTTAACGGGTCCTCGAGTTTTGTCTTGCTGAGAGGTAATTCGGGTATGAGGGATGCGAATTTCCAAATTGTTTTTTCCGCCAGGGATGGTGAAAACTATGTAAAGGATGGCGTGTTGCCGTCAAAGATAGTCTGCCTTCGCCATCCTTTAATAGGCCCGGCGCGGTCATTTATGATGAATAATCTTATTTCTGCGGATATTGTAGATCCTTTCCCGGGTCAAAAAAAGGCGCTTATTTTCATGCCCGCAGAAGAGATTGCTTTTAAAGCGGGCAGTTATTCATTGATTACCAAAGAGCAGCGACAGGAACTATATGCCGATATTTTAAGAGACGTGGCGAGGATTCTTGAAGATTGGCAGATAATAATAAAACCACACCCGGACCTGATGAAAAATTCGGCAGTCAGAGAATGGTTAATGTCAATTGTTCAGAATCTTTATATGGCTGATCCATCTGAAGCTGTGGATAAATATGTTGCCATAAGCGATCTAATTATCGAGTTGCCCAGAGCGGCGAGTACGGCTACTTTTACGGCCCTTTTGCAGTGCCCAGGCAAGCCCATAATGGCGCTTGATTTCGATCATGAATATCTGGGTGATCTATACAGGGATGTCGAAGGCGTAGAATATGTTGATAACAAAGAAGATTTAATTCGATCCCTTATTTCCGTAAAGCAGCATCAATATGAGGAATGGAGGCAGAAGAAGAAAATTACTGCCTCCGGCAAGAGAATGCAATTCCACGAATTTCCAGACATTATTACGGCTGTTCGTTCTCTGAGAGAAATCCATGAATCCTGTCTATCAAACTAAAAAGGCGATTATGCATGTCATTCACGCCTTGGGATATGAATTGGAGCACCTGAAGAAAAACCCCTACGAATCCGCTTTGGGGCTCACACGCTACCCGATACGGACTATCATGGATGTTGGCGCCAATAGGGGGCAGTTTGCCGGAAAAATCCTTCAAGTTTTCCCTGAAGCTCAAATTCATTGTATTGAACCCTTACGTGAACCATATAAGTACCTTGAAAAATGGGCCGCCGATGTGAGGGCAAATATTTGCCTTCATAATGTTGCCCTTGGCGATTGCGAAGGCGATATAGAAATGAATTTGCATGTTGAACAT
>DMAT01000210.1 GCA_003451635.1 Syntrophus sp. (in: bacteria)
TCCTGAAAAGACGAGAAAGGGCTTCAACGATTTCAAGTTTCAGTGTGACAACGATGCAGGCAATACCGCCGGAGGTTTGGACAAAAGCCGTTTTGAGGGTCATTTGGCCCCAGGTTACACGGTTGACAAATTCCCGTCTGAATCGAATGCGGAAAGACACGACAGATTTATGAAGGATCTGGGAAAACAGGGAAAGGCAATGTAACGAGGATTAATACTGTCCCAACCTACGACTAAATATACCAAGAAATTCGATAAGCAGGTTTGCCAGTTTTTTAATGTCAAGACCAACAAGGTGGCCCTGATGTTCAACTGCAATGTTGATTTCCAAGAAAAAGACGGAGCGGCGTCAGGGGCATCAACGGCGGCACCTGCGGAGGCAAAGAAGGAGGGGGCGACAGATTCAATACAGAAAGGTTTAAAAGGTATCTTTGGCAGATAAACGGCGGCTGCCCTAATATTGCGTCATTCCATTCCCGATCCTAACGGGAATGGAATATGAGAAAAAATAGTCCCCGAACGGGCGCCTCGCTATTCATGCAGTATATGATCAATGATAGCGAGGCGCTTTATTCAATCTTTTGATCCTAGATCGGTAGCGGAGCTATCCCCTTTCCCGTAGCGGAACCCCTGCCAGGTTTGTCTCCGTTTGAGTTCCCCGTCGATGTTGTTGAGGACGTCCATCTTGTTGACGGCCCAGGCGGGGCCAAGGAAAATGTCTTTATAACCATCGGCGGTCAGCCGCTGGATGACCATCTCCGGGGGGAGGATTTCGAGAATATCGCATACGGTGGTCACGTATTCCTCTTTGGAAATCATGGAGATAGAACCGTTTTCGTAAAGATTTCCCAACACCGTGCCCTGCAAGGCTAAAAGAGAGTGGATCTTGATGCCCTGGATCGGCAGTCCGGCCAGGATTCGGGCCGTCTCCAGGATGTCTCGACGAGTCTCCCCGGGCAGGCCGACGATGATGTGGACGCAGAGGTGGATTCCCCGTCCTTGAATCCGGCCGACGGCCTCTATAAATCTTTCCCGGTTGTGGCCACGGTTTAGCAAGGTCAAGGTCCGGTCATGGATGGATTGGATGCCCAGTTCCAGCCAGATATGATGGGTTTTTGCATAATTTTCGAGTAAATCGAGAACGGCAGCGGGTACGCAGTCCGGCCGGGTCCCGATGGACAGGCCCAGGACGTCGGGCGGGGCGAGGGCCTCGTCATAGAGCTCTTTTAAATGTTCCAAGTCCCCGTAGGTGTTCGTAAAAGTTTGAAAGTAGGCAATGAATTTACCCGCCTGGCGGTGAACGGTATAGTAGGCCATGCCTTTTTTGATCTGTTCCGTCACCGATGGCAGGAGCCCCGCTTGGCGAAGCTTCGATCCCCGGCCGTCACAATAAATACAACCGCCTGTCGCCGCGTGTCCGTCTCGGTTGGGGCAGGTGAAACCGGCGTCGATGGGCAGCTTGTAAACCTTGCAGCCGAAGCGGTTCCGCCAGAAACTTTTCAGGTCGTAGAAACGCTTGCTGTTGTTCCAGAAGGCCGGTCGCAAACTTACCACTTGATTTATTTCAGACATGACGTCCTTGCGATGAAGGATTTTTCATAATTACCCAAAGCGCTGCGGGTACGATATCAATAGCAACGGGCAAATTCCCCGGTTGCTCTCCATCCACGTCAAGGAGCACGGTTTGTTGAGAAAAGGCCTCCACCCTCTTTCCGGTCAGGCAGGAAACTTCCTTTATCTCACGAATTTTGCCGTTGTAGAGTTTGGGAAGATGGCGAAATACTCCCGCCAGACTCATATCTCCAATCACGGTGATATGAAAAAGCCCATCATCGATGACCGCATCAGGGGCGACCCGCATGGNNACCCCGCCGTGAAACTGTCCATTGGCCACCGCGACGTTCAATATTTTTATTTCCTCGTCATAATTGTTATCTATCTTGAGGTGGATTGTCTTTTTTCCGTAGAAAAGGATAGCAATCAGGGTTGACCAGATAAAGGATATAAAGGGGCCGAAGGCTTTGGTGGTTCTGTTGACCCGGGCGACAACCTCCCCGCCGAGGCCAAAGCTCGTGATGTTGTGAAAATAGCGGGTACCGTGGGCGTTATGATGGTGACCGTACCGGAGGCGTCCCAGATCTATCAAACGTGCATGGCCTTGCTGGATCGTATCGAGAGATTCTTCAAGATCGCGGGGTATTGATACGGTCTTTATGAAGTCGCAACCAGTACCGTTGGGAATGAATCCTAACCGGGCGTCTTTCCGGATCGGTCCTTCTTCATCCATAAATCCGTTGACCACCTCATTGAGAGTGCCGTCTCCACCAACACATACGATCACATCGGCGCCGTCAAGGAGATGCGACCTGGCCATGCGAGTGGCGTCCTCCGGTCCCGATGTCAGGTGCGATGTGAAGGTAGTCCCAAAGCGGGCCTTGGCCGCGGCCTGAATGCGGTGCCACTCCCTGCCCGTGGCGCCGTTCCCGGAATGGGGATTGACGATGAAGACTATTTTTTTAAAAGCCATAAAGCAGCCCCGCCCTCTTTTTTATGACAACACCTTCCCTCTCCAGGAGCCTTCGCTTCATTTCCGTACCACCTCCATAGCCGCCCAGGGCGCCATCGGAGCGGATCACCCGGTGGCAAGGGATGACAATGGGAAAGGGATTGGTTGCCTGGGCCGTTCCCACCGCCCGGGCGCCGCGGGGATTTCCTGTCTGTTCCGCAATGAGCCTGTAGGTGCTGACGCTGCCCCGGGGAATAGCGTGATCGGCGCGCAGGACTTGCTGCTGAAAGGGGGAGCAGAGGTCAAGGCGCACTGCATCGAGAGGAAATTGAATATCCGCGCCGTTCAATAAGGCCCCTATCTGATCAACAAGGCTATCGATTTCCTCACAGGAGGAGGCGACGGCATCAGGGAAAAACTTCTCAACGGCCTCTTGGGCCGATATTTTCGGGTTGGATATCAGGATCTGACCGATTTTCGGTGCACCTCCGTAGAGCGACCAAAATACCGCCACAGGGCCAAAAGCGGTAGTGAGCATAAAGAAGGTGGGGGGATGTGTTTTTGCTTGTTTCATGCCTTTAACCTCAGGTCTTGCCGGGTATGGTTGGAGAACCGCCTTGCGGCGCCATGGCTGGTTCTGTTGTCATTCCTTTTCACCGAAGGCCTTGAAGAAGGTGTAGCAAAAAACGCCGTCATTTTCGGCAGTTCGGTAAAGGTCTCTGACTCCCCTTTCAAACAGGTCTTTTTCAACCATTTCCGCCTGGAGAGCAGCATTGCGGATTCCTTCAATCATGGCCGTAAATGTCTTTCTGGTAAAGCCATCGACAAGTTCCGGTTTGCTGGCATCGACATATACCATCCGCGGGGAGATGCGCACGGATCTGTAGCCTGCCTTGCACAGGAGTGGATAGAGTTCTCGTCCGATTAAGGCGTTTCCTCCCGCTCGCCTTTGCAGCTCTACCTGACATTGAATTGCCTGGTGGGCGGCTTCGCTGTCGGGATGGAAATATGCCGAACCATGATCTCCTTCGATGACGGTGATGGTTCCCCCAGTCTTGAGAGCCTTCTTCAGCAAATGCAGCGCCTCCATGGGCTGTGAGAGATGCTCCAGGACGAAACAGACGAAAATGTGATCAAAGGATTCCGGTGCAAAGGGCAAATTAAAGATATCCGCCTGTTGGAACCGGACATTGTTGATACCAGACGCTGCCGCATTTCTTGCGGCTTCTTCGACAGAATTTGTCGAGATATCGATGGAGGTGATCAGGGCGGCGGGGCTGTTACGGGCCAGGGTGACGGTTTGTGCGCCAACACCGCAACCCGCTTCCAGAACACGGCTTCCCGCAGGATACAAGGTGTCGGAATGGAGCAACTCCACCAATGTGGAAGCCTGATCCTGAAGGCGAATATTTTCCCTTGGATTGTAGCCGTGAATATATGCCGCTTTCATTGTCTCTCCTAAAATTACCCGCCAGTGCGGATAAAGCGTATTCGATTCACTACACAGATCGCCGTTACTATAAGGCATTTACATCGCTTCGTCAAACTCACTTCTATATTTGGCCACCCCTGTGACTCCGGTTGTGGCAGATTTGTTCAAAATCATTACCATGAATGCTTCCTTTTATTCGACATCTACCTTCTTCTTGGGTCGCACGACCTCCCATTCCGCTATTGGGCCGGGAACAATTTGAAACAGGGGGTGTGGATCGAGGCGCGAAGAGGGTTTAAGTCCGGCGAGCCATGACGGAGCCCGGACCCGCAGTTTTACTTTGAGGTGTTCCCACTCGTAATCGAGCTGTCCCCGAGTGGCCACAATAGGTTCGGCGCAGCCAATAAATGCTATTTTCGTTCCGTCGAAACAGTAACCACGGCGGGTGGCTTCGGTGTGAACGACTTGTAAATATACGCCGATCGATTCTAAGGGTGACGGAGAGTTACGGAAGCGAATTAGCTGGGGATGGCGGGTGTAACCGCATGTTTGCTCTCGAAGGACCGCTTGTGCCAGCAACGCTTCACGCCAGAGCGCGACAAGGCCGCGAGGGTCCAAATATTTAGGATGTAGTGTCCAAAGGCGCATTACCCAGTTCCTTGGGCGTGACTCCCTCTCAGGAGATACTCCTTGGTCTAGAAGATTCTCGATCTAACCTGTGTTGAAGCCACAAGAGGGACGCACCGATAATGGGAATCGCAATGTCCGTGTAGAAGATGACCCCGGCGTTACCCGGTGCGAAGTTGTGAGCTGCAATCATCTGATGTACGTGGCCTGCGGCGGCGCCGAGGAGGAAAATCGCGGGCCCAGCCACCGCGGCGGCGCGTATGCCGAAGCCTCCCCGGAACGCGAGAAAGCCGACCACCGAATATCCCAGACTTGCCATCCCAACCTCTGTCTGGAACGGGCTAGGTGCCCAGCCGATGAACTTGGCGACCATGTCGCCAAAAAAGGTATGGAGAACGAAGTTGTAGAAGAAGGATGCCCCGACCGAGAACAGGAGGAAGTATGACAACAAAGCCTCGACCACAAGGGAAGGGGTCAGCGGACGAGACCGACGCCACAGGGAGATCCCCGAAGCGATCAGGCCCAAAACCAAGAAAGTCAGGCTAAAATTCTGTAGCAAGAGACGGATGATGTTTCCCATATTCATTCTCTCACAATAGCGCCTTGTGAATGACATCAGCCGAAAACGGCTTCCCGTGGGCTGGATAAATTGTTTTCACCCCTTTGTCCAGCAGCATTTTCCAGCTCTCTTTGACTTGCTGCATGTTTTCGGCAAGGATGGGCAATCCGGGGCTTAGGCACAGGGGAAACTTGTTCATTGCCAAATCCCCCACAAAGGCCTCCCCTGTATCCAACAGCACGCTGACCGATCCCATGGAATGACCAGGTGTGTAGATGATTCGTCCTGGAATGCCGTATGCGGCCAGCGAGAATTCCCCTTCATCAAGAACGATATCGACAGCGGTGACGTCAATATGAACCAAGGGCATAAATATGGCCATGATGCTAACGAATAAACGCCCCCAGGCAGTGACGCC
>DMAT01000266.1:0-1319 GCA_003451635.1 Syntrophus sp. (in: bacteria)
CTCGCCTCTCTCACGGACCCCGCGGAGAAAGACAGCCTCCGTTATCTCGTTTCCCACCCCCGCGACTTCATCCGCTTCATCCTTTTGGGCATGAAGAGCACCGCCGACATCGCCGCCGCCATGATGGACAAGGCAAGGGATATCGACATCTGGGTCCCCCTGATGATGGATACGGAGCGGGGCTACGAAGGGGCTCCTTCCCCGGTCGGTTTCGACGCCCAGAAGCGGACGATGATGGACTTGACGGCCCGGGGGAAAGGCCGGATCATGCCCTTTTTTGCCTACGATCCCCGTTCCCGGTCTGTCGATGCGGTGCAGGCGGCCATTGAAAAGGAAGGGTTTGTCGGCGTGAAGCTCTATCCGCCCCTGGGTTTCAAGCCCACCGGCAATGATGATTCCGCCGTGGAGGCCAATCTGGAGGACCTCTATGCCTATTGCACAGCCGGGAAGGGGGAGCCCATTCCCATCACGGTCCATTGCAGCTGGAGCGACGGCATCTATTCAAACCGGGCTGTCCCCGGGATCAGCCGTTACAAAGAATACTATCGGGACATGGCCCATCCCCGCCACTGGGAAGGGGTTCTGGCCCGGCACCGGAACCTGAAGGTCAACCTGGCCCACTTCGGCGGGGCCGGGGAATGGGAGCGGCGCGCCCTTGCCGGACCGCCCGCGGCGGCGGACAGGAACTGGGCGGATATGATCCTCCGCCTCATGGGGGATTACGAACATGTATATACGGATTTATCCTTCCACGGCATCCTCGCGGCGGAGAACGGCGAGGATTACGGCCGGGCGATTCAGGAGGCGGTTCGGGGCGTCGAAGACCGGGTTCTCCTGGGGAGCGACTGGTACATGTCGGCCATTCAGGGCGATCTTGACGATTACTGGCGCAACTTCGCCGCCGTCCTTCCCGATATTTTCGATCCCATGACCGGAACGAACGCCATCCGGTTTCTCCGCTCCGCCGCCGCGGCAACCCACTTCCCCGCTTTTCTTGCTTCCCGAAACGGCATCGATGGTCCCTTTGTAAACCTGTTTCATCATTAACATTTAGTGAAGCTGAATATCTTATTGACATAAGATTTCATTCTGCTTATAGTTCGCCGTCCCAGAAGCAAGTTGGCAATTTAGTGCGCTTTTCCGAACCGCAAACAAGGAGGAACGTATGGCTGCTAAACAAGCTCCCGCCTTTGAAAAAGGCAAACTCTACAACCTGCCCATCATCGATATCAAGCCCGACCCCGATCAACCCCGCAAGTTCATGGACCCCCAGGCCCTGGAGGAACTCGCCGCTTCCATAAAGCAGCTCGGCGTTCTTC
>DMAT01000266.1:1369-4768 GCA_003451635.1 Syntrophus sp. (in: bacteria)
CGGCCATCCCGGGCATTTTCGTCGAAGGCTCTCCCGCCGAGATCGCCCTGGTGGAAAATCTCCAGCGCCAGGACCTGACGGTTATCGAAGAAGCTGAGGCCCTGGGGCGCCTCGTGGACAATATGAAATACACCCAGGAGCAGGCCGCCGCCGTCATCGGCAAGAGCCGCCAGACGGTGACGGATATCCTGTCGCTCACCCGCCTCCCCCAGGCGATCCGCGACGACTGCCGGAACAACGCCAAATGCCCCCGCCAGCTCCTCATCGAGATTGCCCGGAAGAAGCAGGAACGGGCCATGATCAACCTCTACAACAAGTACAAGGAAAGCGGCCTGACGACCGGCGAATTGCACAAGGAGCGCCGGATCCATGATGCGAAGACGGAGCTGGAGATCGTCAAAGGCGCCGTCAGAAATCTCCAATCCATGAAGACGAACATAGGCAAGCTGGAACTCGCCGTCCTGGGGGAGGAAAAGAGCGCCCTTCTCGCCGAAATCGAGCAATTGAACCAGGACCTGGCGGACCGTCTGAACGGGATAATCATCCGGCTGGATCTAAAGTAAGCAGCCCGGCGGCAGGGCATAAAAAAGAACAAAAAACGGCGAACACTTTAGTCAATCGGTTAATTATATCAATGAATTAACCTATGCCGGTACACCGGCAAAGAATTTTTTTGGCGATGGGAAAGGAGCCAGAAACTCCCAAATATTCCAGTGCCTCGACACATCGAGAAGGGATCTTTGAGAGGTGAGGGTGATAATCATCGCGAGGAATGGCCCGAAAATGATTGTCTTGGGGAGATGCGTGCGAGTCAGGGAAGATTTATGGGACCGTTGTCGGTAAAAACTATACCGACTACCTGTTTCTTGCGATATCGTAACATAAGGAATGCATAGGTTATTTCGGCAAACTATCTAAACTGGGCGGTTAAATAAGACCGATGTTAGTCGGTTTAAACTATGTTGGGTTTATGTAATAGAATATTAGAAAGGCATTATGAGTAAGAATTTTCCAGCTAATAGTGTAGTATCTTCGTATGTTTCAACAGAGAATATGTTAAAAGACGTCTTAAGTATAGTTCCTTATTGTGACGAGCATGAAAATGTGTGGTCTCCAAAATTAGTGACAATTATTTTGGAATCTTGCAGCCAACTTGACTCTTTGTGGAAATCGCAAGCATCAGCATCTCCGTGTGTTAACAAAGCAAATCTTAACATCTCAGATTATTTTGAATACTTCGGTGAAATAATGTCAAAAAGGTGGGTTGTATTTTATGGTGAATCATCCCAAAAAATTTACCCATTTTATAATTGGTTAAACGCGCCGAACTTTAAAGCCAATAACTACTCGAAGTATGAATTAAGATGGTGGAATACATACAATAAGTTAAAGCATGATCGCTTGCAGAATTTGTCAAAAGCAATTCTCAAAGACGCTGTTCTTTCACTCGCAGGTCTGTTTATCGCTATTATAAAATGTGAGTTTTGCCGTGATGCAATAGCACAGGTGGGCTGGTTAAATGGTAATAACGATGAGCCATACAATATCAGTGCTTGGTTGGCTGAAGATACTCGGAGTGCAAAACTCCAGTATGTATCAGTTGAATCAAGTCTTTTCACATATCCTGTAGGATGGTATGAAGAAAAGGTTAATAAAGGTTTCGGTTGGAGTGCCCCAGCTAGTACGAGATTTCTTCACTGGTTTGACCAATATGAATCTTAAAATTAACCCAACCTCTTCCAGCCGACGCCAAAAAGCGGCGCGCCTGAAGCGGAGTGTTGAGCCTGTAGAATAAGTCGGTAAGTGGCATTTGGTGTTAGATGTGTGAAAAATTGATAGCGGAGAATGCCCTACAAGCGACGATGGGGCAATGCAAGGGGTAAAAAGACCCCTGAAAAAGGAACAAATATTTTAGAGTTTTTCTACAGACTCGTTATGTAAATAAATACCATCAAGGCTTGTGGAGTAGCAAGAGAATCATGGAAAACAATTGTTTGAATTGTCACTTTCTCAGCAAAGAACACAGTGAAGAAAATAGAGGAAGAGTATTATCTTATTCATTAACAGAGAAAGAAAGAAAAATTTTAGAAAATGACCCTATAGGATTTGATAGAGGATGGTATTCTTACAAGTGTTACAAGGGAGTCTGGGACGAAGGTGTATCACCAGTATCAAAAGCAGAAGATGAAGTTTTATTTTCCCAAAACAGAGGCGACAGTTGTTTCTTTATTCAATATAGACCTTCGATGCTTTTCCCAGCAGCCGAGGAACTTCAAAAAAGAGAACAAAACAATAATAATACAAAAATTTTACTAGAAAGAGAGAATATGATGGCCACATCTTCTTTATCAGCCAAGGGAATTTGGGATGAAATAGAAAAAGATTTCGACATAAGTAAAAGAGCATTTGGGAAAAAAATCAACTTCGTAACAGATAAATTCAAGAGAAAAATAATTTTTCGCGATATCGGACATGCTTACGGTTTGGCGAATCTTGGTTACTCAAAACCTGCGGTAATTTTAGCGGGAAGTGTAATCGAAGAGTTATTGAGGCTATATATTGTCCATAAGAATATACAATCAGCAAAAAAAACTTTTGATTCATATATACAAACTTGTGAACAAAACGGCCTACTTAAATCTGGAATCTCAAGGTTAACAGACTCGGTTCGTCACTTTAGAAACGTCGTACATTTGCAAAAAGAGATAAGTTCGAAAATAACTATTTCTAAAGCAACAGCCAAAGGAGCTGTTACCTCAATATTTACTATAGCAAATGATTTTTAGAAATGACATAACTATGGGGTGGAGAGGGACGCGAAGATCTGGGGGGTAATCGGAAAAGGATTTAGGCGTGCCCTCACCCCATGCGTTCGCGCCTCCAGCGGGCGGTAACGCGAACGGGGCGAGATGAGCATTGGTTCTCGCCGAAGGCGGCGCGAACAATCAATAGAAACGCACCGCCTACGGCGGCTTCGCCTTCTTAAGCGCGGCTCATCTCGCCCTGTTAGCTCGGAATCTATGATGACAAGTAATTGGTACATAGTGGGTATTGACCCAGCGCCAACCAAGGACGCAGTGCTATGCCATGGCACTGGTGGGTTCGATCGTATTCCTCCACAATCCCTTCGCGTCTGGTTTGATGAGCTACTGGCTCATCATGATAAGGTGTTGATTGTTTGGGATGCCCCGTTAAGTTTCGAGTCCGGTGATTTCTATGATCGAAAAATCGACAAGGCTACTCGAAAATGGGCGTCGACTTGGGTTAAGAAGGGTAGGCTCGCCGAGAAAGCCATCAATGCAAGGCCCTTTGCAGGTCTTCCTCACTGGGCAATTTCGTGTCATACACTAGGTCATCCATTCGGCGTTGCTCCAGGACAATTGAGACTCACAGAGAGAA
>DMAT01000256.1 GCA_003451635.1 Syntrophus sp. (in: bacteria)
TAACCGCCATAGAACTGGACGACCAGCTTTCGCCCTGTTACGCCGGAGTCGGCGGCGCTACAGGAATTGAGGGCATTCCATTCTCCCGTCGGGTTGAAGAGAAATTCCGTCTTCTTGTCTACCCAGTCCTTCAGGCATTCAAAGGCAATCTTTTTGGCCCGATCCTTGACCGTGTTCTTGCTTCCCTTGACATAGCGGTAGTCAATGGAATTGGACATGAGGACCTTGACCAGACGTTTCGGTTTGCCAGTTTTTTCATCGTAATCTATGGAAACCTGTCCCTTGCCGTCGGGGGCGAAGATTGGGTCCTGGCAGTCTTCAAAAGCGCGCATGAGCCTGCTCACCAGTACATAGGGCAGGGGCAGGAGTTCCGGTGTTTCATCACAGGCAAAACCATACATGATCCCCTGGTCTCCGGCGCCTATTTCCTTGCACTTGTTCAGTTCCATGCTCGTACCGATGTTAATGTCAGGTGATTGGGGGATAATGGCGTTAAGGACGCCCATGAGATGACCATTAAGACCCACAGCGGCGTGGTTGTATCCAATATCCAGGACTGAATCCCGGGCGATTTTATCGATATCTACGTAAACCCTGGTCCTGACTTCACCCCCAACGAGGCAGATCCCCTTGCCAAGGAATACCTCGATGCCGCAATGAGGCATGTTGGTGAGGTCCAGTCCCAATTTTTTTTCCTCATCCAGGATTGCCGCGATGACATTGGCGGCGATGATGTCCGCCACCACGTCCGGATGGCCAATCTTGATGCTTTCCGAAGAAATCTGCATACTTTATCTCCTTTTCACGAATTAAGTTAGGGGCAAAAAAAAACCCATGCGCAAGCACGGGTAAGATTCAGTCACCATCCAGTGCTTTAGCACATTTATAGAGCGGAGCAATTTACCTTTAAATCACCGCTGTGATCGGTCTTCTATCACACAAAAACACATTGTCAAGGATTTTTTGCCAGTTTATCCAAATAAAGCGCATCGAGGATGCCGTTGATAAAGGCCCCGGAATTTTCCGATCCGTACAATTTTCCCAGGTCGATGGCCTCGTTCAGAGAGACTTTCGGGGGGATATCTTCACAGAACAGAAGCTCATACACGGCCATTCTGAGGATACTCCTGTCCACCCTCGACATCCGCTCCACGGACCAGTGCTCCGAGTAGTTTCGGATAATGCCGTCAATCTGATCGATGTTTCCCCAGGTTCCCTGCACGAGACGGAGGGCGAACTGTTTTGACCCTTCATCCCGGGGAAGTTGTTTCCCCAAATCTTCGTGATTTTCCAGGATTGACCAGAAAAAATCCAGGATCTCAGATACATTCCGGTCTTGGAGGTCCATACCGTAGAGGACCTGTAAGGCAAATTCCCGCGCCTTTCTTCTTTCTTGCATGGGCCTGTCTTAGATCTTTCTGAAAAGATCGACCATTTCGATGGCGGCCATGGCGGCATCCCAGCCTTTGTTGCCTGCCTTGGTGCCTGCCCGCTCGATGGCCTGTTCAATCGTATCCGTCGTCAAGACGCCAAAGGAGACAGGGATCTCCGTTTCGAGCCCCACGCTGGCTATTCCCTTGGACACCTCGGCGCTGACGTATTCAAAGTGGGGTGTCGCCCCGCGAATCACCGCTCCGACGCAAATGACGGCATCATAACGGCCGCTTTTTGCCAGCTTTTTCGCAGTTATAGGCAGTTCAAAAGCCCCGGGAACCTTGAAGAGCTGTATGTCTTTTTCATCCGCTCCGGCCCTTGTCAGGGCATCAACGGCCCCGTCGATGAGTCTGCTGGAGATAAAATCGTTGAATCGGCTTGCTGCGACGGCAAACTTCATCCCCTTGGCAATAATTTTTCCTTCGATAACTTTTGGCATGCTCAGCCTCCATTAATAAATTTATATCAGGTGCCCCATTTTGGTCTTCTTCGTCGTCAGGTAACGAATGTTGTTTTCGTTGGGCTCAATGACAATCGAGACCCGACCGGTGATAGTGATGCCGTAACCATTAAGTCCCACAATTTTCTTGGGATTGTTGGTCATGAGCCGCATTTTCCGCACCCCCTGATCGGCCAGGATCTGCGCGCCGATTCCGTAATCCCGCAGGTCGGCCTTAAATCCAAGTTCGATATTGGCCTCGACGGTATCCTTCCCTTCATCCTGGAGGGCATAGGCCCGCATCTTGTTTACGAAGCCGATGCCTCTGCCTTCCTGGCGCATGTAAACGATCACGCCTTTTCCTTCCTGATCCACCATCTCCATGGCCCGGTGGAGCTGATCACCACAATCGCAACGCGCCGATCCAAAGACGTCTCCCGTGGCGCATTCGGAGTGGACCCGCACCAGAACTTCATCCTCCGGCCCGATATCCCCCTTGACCAGGGCGACATGCTGCGTGTCATCCACATCGTTTTCATAGACCGTTACCTTGAACATCCCTCCGTAATGGGTAGGGATGTCGGCTGTGGCCACACGGCGGATCATGGATTCATGTTGCATGCGGTAGTCAATGAGGTCGGCAATCGTGGCAATTTTCAGGTTGTGTTCTTTGGCGAAAATCTCCAGATCGGGCATGCGGGCCATGGTGCCGTCGTCCTTCATGACTTCGCAGATCACGCCGGTCGCCTTGAGACCGGCGATGCGGGCCAGATCGACGGATCCTTCCGTCTGTCCAGTTCTAACGAGGACGCCGCCCTTTTTTGCCCGGATAGGGAAGATGTGTCCGGGACTGACCAGATCATCGGCCTTGGCGCCGTCGGCCACAGCGGCGCGAATGGTAGTGGAGCGGTCAAAGGCGGAAATACCCGTGGTAACACCTTTCTTCGCCTCGATGGATATGGTGAAGGCCGTACCAAAGCGGGAGCGGTTATCTCTAGCCATGGGCATTAGATTCAGGCGGTCCGCATGCTCTTCCGTCATGGTCAGGCAAATCAGCCCCCGTCCATGTTTGGCCATGAAATTAATGGCCTCGGGGGTTACAAATTCGGCGGCCATGCACAGGTCGCCCTCGTTTTCCCGGTCCTCGTCATCGACGAGGATGATCATCTTGCCATTGCGAATGTCTTCAATGGCTTCTTTTATTGTACTTACACTCATATTTCACCTCAAAAAACCGTGTTCTGCCAATAACTTCCAATCCACAGGCGAGCTGCCGCCGCGATTGCTAATCATTAACTTTTCTATGTACTTGCCGATAATATCCGTCTCGATATTCACCGGTTCCGATATCCTTTTCAAACCCAGAGTTGTCCCCTGGGCAGTATGTGGGATCATGTTAACATGGAATTGGTTCCTCACACAACGATTGACTGTTAAACTGATCCCGTCGACGGTAATGGATCCCTTTTCAACGATGTATTTCATTAGCTGATCGGGGACTTCAAATGCGAAGAGCACGGACTTCGTCCGGACGGTCTTTTCTACGATCCTGCCGAGACCGTCCACGTGCCCCAAAACAAGATGACCGCCCAGAAAATCCGTAAGACGCAAGGCTTTTTCGAGGTTCACCGGGTCCCCGGTCTTAAGCAGCCCCAGATTGGTCTTGGCCAGGGTTTCGGCAGATACATCAGCGGTAAACCCGCGCGTCTTTTTCTGTGTTACCGTCAGGCAGGCCCCATTGACGGCGATACTGTCCCCGGTCTTGACATCGTCGAGGGGAAGATCGGTACTAACGGTCAACAGGGCCTCTTCTCCCTGCCTGACCAGTTGGGACAATGTTCCCTTAGCCTGGATAATGCCGGTAAACATAAATTAAATCAGCCATCCTTTTTTGCATTCAGCAAATCTTTGAGTTCATCAAGGAAATCGTTGACGTCCCTGAACTGCCGATAAACCGACGCGAATCTGACATAGGCCACGGCGTCGAGTTTTTGCAGTTCTTCCATGATCTTTTCCCCGATCATGGAAGAGGGGACCTCCTTACCCATGCTTTCCTGACATGCCCGCTCGACCTGATCCACAACGCCGTCGATCTCGTCAACACTGATCGGGCGTTTCTCCAGGGCCTTGATCAGTCCATTGCGTATCTTCATTCGATCGAAGGGCTCCCGCCGTCCGTCCTTCTTGACGACCATGGGCAGAACGTCCTCGACCACCTCGTAGGTAGTGAAGCGCTTGTTGCAGGCCAGGCATTCGCGGCGCCGCCGAATGGCGCTTCCATCCTTGCTTATTCGGGAGTCAATGACGCGGTTCTCGCCGTTGCGGCAAAAGGGGCATTTCATGTCGGATGCACCTCTACCCCCGCCTCCTGAAGGATCTCCTCGGCCATGGTGTCGCGATAACCATCCTGGATCAGGACGGAGCGGATGCCGGCGTTGATAATCATCTTTGCGCAGATAATGCAGGGATGATTGGTACAGTAAAGAACGGCATCCTTGATGCTTACCCCGTGCAGGGCGGCCTGGATGATGGCGTTCTGCTCGGCGTGGAGGCCCCGGCAGAGTTCATGGCGTTCCCCCGAGGGGATATTATGCTGTTTACGAAGGCAGCCCAGATCAAGGCAGTGCCTGAGCCCCGTCGGGGCGCCATTGTATCCCGTGGTCAGGACGCGCCGATCCCTTACGAGAACGGCGCCGACCTGCCTGCGGATGCAGGTTGAACGTTTGGCCACCAGGCCGGCGATGTTCATGAAATATTCATCCCAGGAAGGCCGTTCCGGAATCTCTTGCTCTTTTATCATATAAATAAGACCTGTGAAGTGTCAGCTCTTTTTTCGATCAACTTTGACTCTCTCGTAAAAGATCGTAAATTCCATACTCCGTCATTCCCGTGAAAACGGGAATCCAGGATTTTCCATTTATTACTTATGGACTTGATTCCCGCCTGCGCGGGAAAGACGGTTTTTTTATGAGTCCTTTTATTTTTTATCGTCTCCCTTTAAACGCTCCGCGTATAGAGGAAACTGTCCGCAGAGATCCTGCACGCTGCTCCGGATTTCCCGGATTTTTTCCTGGTTCTTGATGTCCTTGAGAATACCGGCGATAAAGCCGGCGATGATCTTCATCTGTTCTTCCTTCATGCCCCTCGTGGTGAGGGCGGGAGTTCCCAGGCGAATGCCGCTGGTGATCTGTGGTCCCTGGGTATCGAAGGGGATACCGTTCTTGTTGACCGTTATGCCTGCCTGATCAAGGACCTCTTGGGCGTCTTTGCCGGTAATGCCTTTATCCGTCAGATCAACGAGCATCAGATGATTGTCCGTGCCTCCGGAGACAAGGCGGAATCCCTCCGTAACAAGGGCCTCGGCCAGGGTGCGGGCGTTCTTGACGATTTGCGTCTGGTAGTCCTTGAAATCCGCCGACAGGGCCTCCTGGAAGGCGACGGCCTTGGCGGCGATGACGTGCATCAGCGGGCCGCCCTGCATTCCCGGGAAGACACGGCTGTTGATGACGGCGGCGCGATCCTGCTTGCACATGATCAGACCTCCACGGGGGCCCCGGAGGGTCTTGTGGGTGGTCGAGGTTACAAATTCGCAGCTCGGGACGGGGGAAGGATGAAGCCCCGTGGCTACAAGACCGGCGACATGGGCGATGTCGGCCATGATTACCGCCCCGACCATATCGGCAATTTCCCTGAATTTATTAAAATCGATAGTCCGCGGGTAGGCGCTGGCCCCCACGACAATCAGCTTCGGTTTGTGTTTTTTGGCCTGGGCCTCAACCTCGTTGAAGTCGATAGTTTCGCTTTCCCGGGAGACGCCGTAGGCCACGACATTGTATAGCCGCCCGGAGAAATTGGCCGGACTGCCGTGGGAAAGATGCCCTCCATGAGAGAGGTTCATGCCGAGGACAGTGTCTCCCGGCTGAAGAACAGCAAAATAGACCGCCATATTGGCCTGGGTCCCGGAATGGGGCTGGACGTTTACATGGTCGGCGCCGAAGAGCTTTTTGCAGCGTTCGATGGCGAGGGTTTCCACGACATCAACGTATTCACAGCACCCGTAATAGCGTTTGCCCGGGTAGCCCTCGGCATATTTATTGGTCATGATGGATCCCTGGGCCTCGAGGACCGCTTCGCTGACGAAGTTTTCCGAAGCAATCATTTCCAGTTTCCAGGCCTGCCTGCCCGTTTCTTCCCAGATGGCCTTCGCTACCTGCGGATCGGTCTCAAATAATGATTTCATGAATCCTCCCGATTTATTTCATCAGTTTTTGTTCGATCGCCCTTATCTTGTCAACGCGGCGCTGATGACGCCCTCCTTCAAAGGGGGTTTGCAACCATGTCGTAACAATTTTCAAGGCCGTATCACTGCTGGTCATTCTGCCGGCAAGGACAAGAATATTGCTGTCGTTATGCCGGCGGCTCAAGGCGGCCATCTCCTCGTCCAGGCTGAGAGCTGCCCTAACGCCGGGGAATTTGTTGGCGACAATCGACATCCCGGCGCCGGAGCCGCAAACAAGGATGCCCCGTTCATATTGGCCGGAGGAGATCCCCTCCGCTACGGTGGCGGCATAATCGGCATAGTCCACCGGGCTTTCATCAACCGTTCCGCCGTCTACCACGATCCATCCCCGGTGGGAAAGGAAAGATTTGACTTCCTCTTTCAAAAGAAAACCGGCGTGATCGGCGGCAATAATAATCTTTTCCATCACGGTTCAAACTTTTTCAAGATTAGGACGGCATTGGCGCCGCCAAAGCCGAAGGTGTTGGACATAACCGTCCGGACGTCCTTTTTTCTGGCGATATTGGGAACAAAATCAATTGCCCCTGCTGCCGGGTCGGGTCGATTGAGGTTGATTGTCGGCGGGACAATGCCGTCCTCTATCGTCTTGGCGGCAAAGACTGCTTCCACCCCCCCGGCGCCGCCCAGCAGGTGCCCGGTCATGGATTTGGTGGAGCTGACGAGGAGACGGGAAACATGGTCTCCGAAGACGGTCCTGATCGCCTCGACCTCATAGATGTCATTGAGGGGTGTCGAGGTGCCATGGGCATTGACGTAATCGATATCCTCAGGTCCCATTGAGGCGTCACGCAAGGCAGCTTTCATGCAGCGGACCGCCCCTTCATGACCGGGAGGAGGAGCCGCCATGTGGAAGGCGTCGCTGGTGATACCGTAGCCGACGAGTTCGGCGTAAACTTTTGCCCCCCGGTTCAGGGCATGATGATATTCCTCCAGGATCAAGATACCACAGCCTTCGGATAAGACAAATCCGTCCCTGTCAGTGTCAAAGGGCCGGCTGGCCTTTTCCGGCTCGTCATTACGTTTGGACAGTGCCCGCATGGCATTAAAGGCGCCTATGGCCAGGGGAGAGACCACGGCCTCAACGCCACCCGCCACCATGACATCCGCATGGTCCCAGGCAATCATCCGGAAGGCATCCCCAATGGCATAAGTGCCGGAAGCGCAGGCGGTGACGGGGCAGTTGATAGGTCCTTTAAGGTGGTAACGGATGGACACATGGCCGGCGGCCAGGTTGGCCAGGGCGGCGGGGATCGCAAAGGGAGAGATCCTCCGGGGACCGGAGTTGAGAAGTTTTTCTTTTTCCTTTTCGAGCGTGGGAAGGCCACCGATTGCCGAGCCGATGATGACTCCGGCCCGTTCGGCCTGATCGGTCCCAATGCTCAGCGCCGCGTCTTGTATGGCCATATCGGCGGCAGCCAGGGCATAGACGATGAAATCATCGTATCTCCGCAGCTCTTTTTTGTCTACATGGACAAGCGGGTCGAAATTCTTGATTTCACCGGCTATCTTTGTTTCATGGGCGGAACAGTCAAACCTAGTGATGGGTCCGATGCCGGAACGTCCGGAACAGACGCCCTCCCATGCTTCCCCGACACTATTCCCAACAGGGGTCAGCGCCCCGAGGCCCGTGATCAATACGCGTCTTTTCAATGATCGACTCCCGGTGAATAAACGATCCTACTTGACCCCTTTGGTTTTCAGGAAGTCAATAACGTCCTGGATGGTGCGTATCTTATCCAACTCATCGTCGGCGATCTGAATGCCGAAATTCTCTTCCATTTCCATGATGAGCTCGACGATGTCCAGGGAATCCGCCCCGAGGTCATCGACAAATGATGCCTCCGGTACACACTCTTCCCGGGTAACTCCCAGTTGTTCCATAATGATCTCAATGACCTTTGTCTCAAGCGCCATATCCTTTTCCTCCTGAATAGTTAATTGATGATGTTTCCGATTACATATACAATCCGCCGGTGACGCGGATGAATTTACCGGTGATGTAAGCGTCCCCTTTCCAAGCAAGAAAGGCGGGCGGCTCTGCTACATATTCCGGGGTTCCCAGTCTTGCCGGCGGGATTTCTTTTCCCGGATACGTTTTGAGGTCTTTAGGAAAATCAGCCGTCATGTCCGTTCCCATTGATCCCGGCGCCACGGCCTGATGATCGGCCACATCGAAACGGCAAAGCCCCACATATATCTGAAAGAAAAGAGCGCTCCCCTCCGGCCAAGTTGATCTTTTCCCGGGCTTGGCGCCGAGCTTAGGCTGTCTTTACCAGCGAGAGTACTTCTCGGCCCTTGTAAGTGCCGCATTTGGCACAGGCACGATGGGGCATTTTATTCTCACCACACTGGGGACAAAGGGAGATGGCCGGTGAGCTCAGAAAATCATGGGATCTTCTCTTGTTTCTCCTCGTTCGGGAATGTCTTTTTACTGGGTTTGGCATGGTTGTTATCCTCTTAAATAATGTTTATTCACGACGTCAGTTTCAGCTTTTTCAAAACGGCCAATCTCTCGTCGATGCGGTCCGATGGACAGTTGCACGCCTCGATGTTGAGATTGGTCCCACAGTCGGGGCACAGACCCCGACAATCTTCCGTACAGAGAACCTTAATGGGTATCTGGAGGACGATTTGCTCATAAATCAGGGGATCGCAATCCACGATTTCCCCTTCATAGTACCCGTATTCCAGGTCTTCTTCACTCAGCTCTATCTCTTCCCGGCTCTCCTCAGCCTTGGCCGGCACAAGGGTATAACGAAAAGAAACGCTAACAGGAAGCATGGCCGTCTCCAGGCACCTTGAGCAGGTCATATGGATGACGGTTTCAATGGCGCCATTCAGAAAAACGGATTGTTGTAACTTTCTTACGTTACATGTT
>DMAT01000380.1 GCA_003451635.1 Syntrophus sp. (in: bacteria)
TCATTGCCGCCGATGAAGGGGTCATGCCCCAGACGCGGGAACACCTCCACATCTGCACCCTCCTGGGGATCCGTAAAGGTCTGGTGGCCCTGACCAAGATCGACATGGTGGATGAGGACTGGCTGTCCCTGGTCATGGACGATGTTAATGAGTATCTTGGGGAGACCTTTCTTGCCGATGCGCCCATTGTTCCCGTTTCGGCGGTAACCGGGGCCGGGTTGACGGATCTGGTTACCGCCCTGGATGTTCTGGCGTCGGAGGTGGGAGAAAAGAAGGATCACGGCGTCTTTCGCCTCCCCGTGGACCGGGTCTTTACGATGAAGGGATTCGGCACGGTGGTGACTGGGACCCTGGTTTCCGGAAGCATCGGTGTCGGCGACGACGTTGAAATTCTTCCCTTCCGGCTGAAGGCCAAAATCCGGAGTATTCAGGTCCACAATCAGACGGTTGATACTGCCGAAGCGGGTCAGCGGACGGCGATCAACCTCCAGGGGGTCGAAAAGGCCGCCGTCGAGCGCGGCGAGGTGATGGCGAGGCCGGGGACTGTTGAACCGTCCCGGCGCCTCGATGTCGCCATGGACTACCTGGCAAGCAATGGGAAGGCCCTTAAAAACAGAAGCCTCGTCCGTTTTCATGTGGGGACGAAAGAGAGTATCGGCCGGATCATCCTCCTGGACCGGGAGGGGGCGCGTCCCGGGGAGCGGTTCTATGGCCAGATCATCTTCGAGGAACAGACGGTGGTGATGACGGGGGATCACTTTGTCGTCCGGAGTTATTCGCCCATCACTACGATCGGGGGCGGGGTGATCCTCGATACTCTGCCGCGGAAACACAAACGGATGCAGGCGTCGGTAAGCGAAGAATGTCACCTCCTTGAGGAAGGGACAGAGGAGGAGCGGGTAGCGGTTATTACCGAACGATCCGGATATGAAGGGATTACGCTCAACAGGCTCGTCATGCGGACGGGACTTGCGGAAAGCCGCCTGCGGAAGATTGTCGAGGCCATGCTCTCCGTCCGGAAAGCCATTCTCCTTGACTCCGAAACCTTGCAGATCGTTGCCGCCACCGCTTATGCCGCTCTGCAAGAGCAGGCCCTGCAAGAGGTCAGGGTTTATCATGAGAAGAATCCCCTCCGGGAGGGCATGCAAAAAGAAGAATTGCGCATGACCATCGGCGATTTTATCAATGCCAAACTCTTTAACAAGGCCCTCAAGGATCTGGAAAAACAGGATAAAATGGCGCTGGAACGGGAAACGGTCCGGCTGCCGGGGCATCGGGTCCATCTGCAAGGAGAGTTGGAAGCGATGAAGGAGAAGATCCTGACCCTTTATCTGCAGGCCGGTCTGTCGCCCCCGACGGTCAAGGAGATTTACGAGCAATTTCCCGACCGGAGCAAACAGGTCGATAGCGTGCGGGCCATTCTGCTCCGGGAGACGATCCTGGTCAAAATTAACGAAGACCTTCTCTACCACCGGGCGATCCTGGATAAACTGCAGGAGGACTACCGCAGCCTGCTTGTCAGGGAGGGGAAGGCAACGCCCGTTACCTTCAAGGAGTTGACGAGCCTGACCCGGAAGTTCATCATTCCCCTGATGGAATATTTCGACCAGATCAAAATGACGGTGCGTTCGGGAGATCACCGCATCCTGAGAGAAAAAAGATGAAACATGACCGTCATGAACACCCGGCGGGGATCGAAAAGTGTCCCGTCCAAATTTTTACGGGGACGTCCTGGCAGGCGTCGGCAGCGGATATTGTCCGGGAGGTCCACCTGGAAGTTCATCTTAACGGCCGGAAAATGATTACCATTGCCTGTACGGGCATTCATTTGGAAGAACTGGCCGTGGGCTGGCTCCGAGGGGAAGGACTTATCCGGACCGCCCGGGAGATAGAAGCTGTGGAGGTCGGCGGGGAAGGAATGTCGATCCACGTTAATACCAGGCCGGGTTTGGCCGCTGGACAACCGGTTTCTCAGGGGTCGGGAAGGGATGGCGGGCAGGTCATTTCTTCGAGCGGCGCCCGGAGCGCCGCCTCTGAAATAAGCGGATCGGGCAGTGAAACAGGACTATCCGGGGCCCAACCCATGAAGCCGTTAACGGGCGCAGGGGAAGGACGAAACGTGGTGGGAATGAAACCCCTGGCAATCGGGACGGAAACAATCACGCCGGCCCGGATCTTTACGCTCATGGAGGAACTCGTAGCCGCCGCCGGTATCCACAACCTTTCCCGGGGGACCCACGGCGCCGCCCTTGCCGATAGTTCCGATATTTTTGTCACCCGCGAAGATATCGGGAGGCACAACTGTCTGGACATGCTGAGCGGCTACACCCTCCTCCATGACATTGACGGCGCGGATAAAATTCTCTTGAGGACCGGGCGGGTTTCCTCGGAAATTGTTCACAAGATATGGCGGATGGGCATCCCCGTGGTGTTATCCCTCTCTGTGCCGACGGCATTGGCGATCAGCCTTGCCGGGCAGGCGGGGATCACCCTGGTGGGGGCCATCCGGGCGCCGTCCCTGACGGTTTACACACATACGAAACGGATTCGGGAATCATGAAAAAAAGCATTTATATAAAAGACATAAAGTCTGGAGAGAAGATTTGTGACTTCTTTTTTGTAACGGAAAAGAATCTTGCTTTTTCCCAGAAGGGCGCCCCTTACCTGAACCTGCGTCTCAAGGATAAAACGGGAGAATTGGATGGAAAGGTGTGGGACAATGCCCAAGATATGGAAAAGGTCTTTCGCAAAGGCGATTTTATCTATATCCAGTCCCGGGCCGTGCAATACAAAAATATAATCCAATTGTCCGTTATGAGCGCCCGCAAGGCTGAGGATGACGAGATCCAGTCGGAAGAATACTTTCCCGTGGCCAAGGAAGACCCGGACAGGATGTTTACCGACCTGCTGGACTTTATTGCCGCCGTCGAGTCGCCTCATTTGAAGGCCCTCCTGGAAGCCTTCTTTCAGGATGAGGAGATCGCAAATCTCTTCAAGCGCGCCCCCGCCGCCAAGGGGTTTCATCATGTTTATATCGGCGGCCTTCTGGAGCATACCCTGTCGGTGGTGAAAATCCTCGACTGGCTCGCCGGCCATTATGAGGGCCTGAACCGCGATCTCCTTATGACCGGCGGCATTCTCCATGATATCGGCAAGATTTACGAATACTCCTATGACGGCATCGTTGATTACACCGATGAGGGTCGCCTCGTCGGCCATATTGTCATGAGCGTGGAAATGCTGGATCGCAGGATTTCAGCCCTTCCTGATTTCCCCCCCCAATTGGCCATGGAGCTGCGGCACATCCTCCTTAGCCATCACGGGACGCTGGAGTTTGGTTCCCCGAAGCGTCCCAAGACCCTGGAGGCGCTTGTCGTTCACTTTGCAGATGATCTTGACGCCAAGGTCAACGCCATGCAGCTCACCATCGCAGGCGCTGTCGGCAGCGAGTCTGACTGGACGCCCTATCACCGCCTGCTTGAGCGTTATATCTACAAGGGAAAATAGATAGTCTTCATCAGGACTGTTTAACAAAAATAGCGCTTTGATTTGGGATCGTAATAGTTCGCCGTCTTCAGGGGGCAAAGGAAGCCAGGATCAGCAGGATAAGGGCAATAATCACGAATAGAAACATGATGATCCGCATCGTTCGGCGCCCAAGGAAGGAGATAATGTCTTCTTTGCGAATCACTTCCGTCCGGACGTCGAAAAGAAAGGCAGAGAGCAGATAGAGCAGGAAAACGGGTATGCCGTAGATAAGAAGCAGCGCCTGAGCCAGTGATCCACGGCCTGCCCACTGGTTGACGAGCTGCTTTGCCGGTGGGAATAAAAGCAGCATCAGCAGGCATATCCACAGGCCGATATAAACGATGTATAGGTGTTGTCTCTTCATCATTTGCCGATACTATGAAGTTTCGGGGGCAAGGTCAACAGATTTATTCGGGGAATCGGAAAAGGGAAAGATTTATACATGGATTTGTTAAAAAGTTCTTCCTCCGAGTGGATGGACTGGCGTTGGCAATACGGTCACCGTCTGTGCCGCCCGGAGCACCTTGCCGAGCTGTCGGGCGGGGATAGCAGTCTTGTCGATGAATGGCGCCGGGTTGCCCAAATTTATCCCTTTGCGATCACCCCCTATTATGCATCGCTCATCGATCCGACGGACCAAAAGGATCCGATCCGTCGGCAGTGCCTTCCCGATATTCGGGAACTCGCAGATATCCATACCGGCCAGGA
>DMAT01000050.1 GCA_003451635.1 Syntrophus sp. (in: bacteria)
GAGCTTGCTTATTTCGAGGCGCTTCTGATTGAGAAGATAATCAGATATGGCATGGGGCATGGCCACCTTCAACACCGCAAATGTTCCCTTGACGGCCTTGGATTCCATTTTTCTGAATGCGCTCAGGGCCGTGTATTCCAGGGATGGCCGGAAGCCGGTGCCTTTGCAGAAGGGGCAGGCGGTGTAGCTGATCTCCTGGATCGTCGATTGTTTCTTCTGCCTGGAGAGTTCCAGCATACCGAATTTCGAGATCTTGGACATCTGGATTCGTGACCGGTCCACGCTCATGGCCTTCTTGAAAGCCCGTTCAATTTCGAGCTGGTGCTGACGGTCCATCATGTCTATAAAGTCAATGACGATGAGGCCGCCCAAGTCCCGGAGGCGCAACTGGCGCGCAATTTCTTCCGCCGCCTCGAGATTGGTCCGGAAGGCGGTTTCTTCCACATTCCGTTTATTCGAACCCCGGCCGGAATTGACATCGATGGTTATCATAGCCTCGGTAGGATTGATGATAATGTATCCTCCGGACTTGAGATCCACCCGCTCCTGATAAATGACCCGGATCTGGTCTTCGAGGCTGTATTTGTCGAAAATGGGAACCATGTCCTTGTAGAGCTTGATGATCTTCACCGTCCGGGGTGAAACGGTCTTGCAGTAGGTCCGCAGTTTCCGGAAGGTTTCGTTGTCGTCAACGAGGATCTCTTCGATTTCCGAAGTAAAGTAGTCGCGGAGGGAACAGACCCCAAAATCGCTCTCCTGGTAGATGACAGCAGGGGCCGTGGTTGCCTTGGCGTCTTTCTGAATCTCTTTCCACAACCGGGTGAGATGTTGATAATCCCTAGATAATTCCTGTTTGGTCCGGTTCATTCCTGCGGTCCGAATGATAAATCCCATCCCCTCTTCCGGCTTGATCTGCTCCATGATCTCCTTGAGGCGCTTACGATCTTCCTCATCCTCGATCTTTCTGGAAATGCCGCCGCCCTGTTTGTTCGGCAGCAGGACAATATATCGTCCCGGCAGGGAGATGTAGGCGGTAAGAAGGGCCCCTTTTCGCTCGCTCACCTCGCGCATGACCTGAACGAGGACTTCCTGGCCAACCTTCAGCTGATGCCGGCCATGCCCTTGGCCGCCTTCCTGCCCATTATCTCCATCGCGCCGCTCCGTAAAATAATCCTGACTGACATCCCGGAGGGGCAGGAAACCATCCTTCTTGCCGCCGTAATTGACAAAGGCCGCCTGAAGTCCTCTTTCGACCTTCATAACGATGCCCTTGTACAGGTTCCCCGTTATGGGGTCCTTGACGGCCATCTGGATGTTGTAATCCAGCAGCTTGCCGTCATCGACGATTGCCATCCGCTTCTGCTCCGAATGGACGGCATTGATAAGCATTTGTTTTCCCATTTTTCTTTCACCTGGCTGGGGTCTAATCATCCGACCCCGTATTTATTTAAGTAAAGGCGGATACATCGCCTCTTCCTATGCGAATAATTTCCACCGTATCGTCTTCAAGACTGATAACAGTGGATTGCCCTCCCGGGCAGAGGCCTCCATCGATAATCAGGTCAACACAGTGACCGAAGCGCTCCCGAATGAGGTCCGGATTGTTCATGGTTTCCCCGTCTTCCGACTTGACGCTGGTGCTGATAATCGGTTGTCCCAGTTCCTTTACCAGAGCCAGACAGATGGGATGGTCGGGAACCCTGATTCCCGTGGTCTGCCGCTTGGGAAGGATAATTTTGGGAACGAGACGGGAGGCTTGCAGGACAAAAGTATACGGCCCCGGCAACAGACGGCGCATAGTCCGATAGGCGTAATCCGTTACGAAGGCGTATTTGCTGATGTCTTTGAGGTCGGCGCAGACAAAGCTGAAAGGCTGTTTCTTGCTTCGCTTCTTGATATCGTAAATCTTTTCAATGCCTCTTTTATTGAAGAGATCACAACCCAGCCCATAGACCGTGTCGGTCGGATAGATGATTATTCCCCCGCTCCGCAGAACATCCACAGCCTTTTTTATCAAACGCACCTGAGGGTTCTGGTTGTTGACGGCAAGCAGCATAGTCTTTTTCGCAATCCCTTAGCCTTAAACACTGGACTCTATATCAGAAATAGAGGGGATTAGCAATAGGGGTCAGACTTACTTATTGACATTTATTCTAAATGTCAATAAGTAAGTCTGACCCCGTCTATCATTTGTTCTTATTGTCCCGGTCCTTGCTCAGCTTGTACTGGATACTGTCCACCAGGGCCAGCCAGCTCGCCTCGATAACATTCTCGGAAACGCCGATCGTGCTCCAGGTATCCTCTTCGTCTTGCGATTCGATCGTCACCTTGACCTTCGCCGCCGTTCCCTCGCTACCTTCGACGATCCGGACTTTGAAGTCCGTCAGGTGCATTTTTCCGATCTGGGGATAGAATTTGGTCAGGGCCTTCCGTAAGGCATTGTCCAGGGCGTTGATGGGTCCGTTGCCTTCCGCCGCTGTAAGTTCTTCTTCACCGCCCACGGAGATCTTTATCGTCGCCTGGGCCTGGGAGGGATGGTGGGCCGTCTTCGTGGCAATGACATTAAAGCACTCCAGGGTAAAAGGTTCAACAAACTCACCGGTTACCTTCTTGATCAATAGCGAAAGCGATCCTTCGGCGGCGTCGAATTGATACCCCTCGTCTTCCATCCGCTTGATCTCATCGACGATCCGCCGACTCGTGCCGTTTCTTTCCCCCAGGTCGATGCCCAGTTCCCTGGCCTTGTATTCGATATTACTCTTCCCGGCCAGATCGGAGACCAGAACCCGCTGCTTGTTCCCGACCAGCTCCGGGGCGATATGCTCGTAGGCCATAGGATTTTTGAGGATGGCGCTGACATGGACGCCGCCCTTGTGGGCAAAGGCACTGCGGCCTACAAAGGGACGGGAGTTAAGGGGAGATATGTTGGCGACGTCGCCGACGTAATTGGACAGATTGCTCAGGTGATGGATAGCCTCGTCGGAAAGACAACGTCTTGCCATTTTCAACTGGAGGTTAGCGATAATGGGGATGAGATCGGCGTTTCCGCAGCGCT
The DNA here is from genome assembly GCA_003451635.1 of Syntrophus sp. (in: bacteria). GTDB lineage: Bacteria > Desulfobacterota > Syntrophia > Syntrophales > UBA8958 > UBA8958. The sequence goes on from DMAT01000050.1 coordinate 3,056, forward strand.
CCCCGTAGCCGTTTACCGTACCCTGTACCATCCTGGCCCCGGCCATAACCGCCGCCAGGGAATTGGCAATCCCCAGGCCGCCGTCATTGTGGGCATGGACCCCCAGGATCGCTTTGGGAACAAAGGCGGCGACATCTTCCGTCATCCGCTGAATTTCGTGGGGGAGCGTCCCGCCGTTTGTGTCACACAGGACTATCCAATTGGCCCCGGCCTCCAGGGCCGCTTCAATGGTCTGCCGGGCATAGTCTGGATTCTGCCTGTATCCGTCGTAGAAATGCTCGGCGTCGTAAACGACCTCCTTACCCTTCCCTTTCAGATAGGCGACGGATTCCCCGATCATGGCCAGATTCTCTTCCCGGGAGATCTCCAGAATATCCGTCACATGAAGGTCCCAAGTCTTACCGAAAATGGTGACAACCGGGGTTTCCGCTTGGAGCAGGGCCTGAATATTGGGGCATTCCTCCACCCGCAAGTCGGACCGGCGGGTGCTGCCAAAGGCCGCCAACTTGGCATTATGAAAGGTTTCACCCTTTGCTAACTCGAAAAAGCGGACATCCTTGGGGTTGGAACCCGGCCAGCCGCCCTCGATGTAGGGGACTCCCATTTCATCCAGGCGGCGGGCGATACGCATCTTTTCCTCGGCAGTAAAATTGATCTGCTCTCCCTGAGAGCCATCCCTCAGGGTCGTATCATAAATCATTATATCACGTGCGGTCATGAGAGCTTTTCCTCCTGAAAAAAAAATCCGCTACCAGGAAACCTGATAACGGATTTTGTGAATGTTTTGTTTTTCTTATCTAAACACTAAACCACGATCAGGCTCCGGTATTTTTCCGGCCTAATTATGCCGCTAATAATGATGATCGTGTTCAGATTTCTATAATGCATCGCTTTTGTCCTTATCCGGCTCAACCCATAATTGGTTCGGAGATATTTGTCAACGGGAAATTCACGGAATTGTCGTTTTGATTATAATCGAATTTGTTATCGGACGAAATAGCAACACTTGCCCAACTTGCTAAATTGACATTGTTAGTACATTTTTTGCGGTATTTGATCTGTTTCAGCCATAATAACCAGGTATTTTTTCAAACCGGCGGCAGCAAACTGCTCTTCGACGATTGCTGCCAGGGAAGGGGCAAATCTATCCTCCAAGGAAGCATGTGGGGATCGAAAGACAAGTTTGTCATTCAAGGTTCGATAAGACCAGTCCACGGCGCTAATGGCCAGTTTTACCACTGTAGGCAGGGCGACTCCCATGCGATCAAGGATGAAGCAGTTGGTCAGAATCATTTCATGGAGATACTCGGGAAGTTGAAATCTGCGAATGATCCTTTCCGTAAGATACGGATGATTCTGTTCAATAAATTCATCGGATGCAATATAATATGCGGCGCTGTAACGACTGCGATACACTGTCATCATCAGGGCGCCGACATTCGCAAGGAGGCAGGCAAGTTCCACCTGTCGCGCTCCATCATCCCGGAAACCGAAACCGCGAGCCATAATTCTTCCCATGACGGAAGCGCTAAAACTTTTTGCATAGATGATTTCAGCGTCGTGATTCCCCTGGGCCAGACGATGCATGGCAAACATCAGAATTAACACTTTTGTGTATTGCGTACCGAGGCGGTTGACGACATCGTAAAAATGCTTGACCGGACCCATTCTTAAGCTGCCATGAAAAGCAGAATTGGCGATGTTAAAGAGATATGTGAAAACGTCGGTCCCCAGCTTGGATTTCAGATTTTCAATTTCGCGCTGCCCGATTTCAACATCGTCCAGGACAAAGAGAATTGTCGGGTCAAAACCAAGGACCGAGTCCTTTACCAGGGTAAGCTCAATTGTTTCAATCTGGTTTGCGATCTCACTATCCATAATTTTATCCCCGCTCGCATGATGCTTGATTTGAGTGAAGTGTACCGATTTCTCCCTTGTGTGTCAACGTATCATCGCCTTCCCCAACTTTCTTCTTGCCAAGATTGACTGAACCATGCAAGATTATGGTGGAAGAAAGCAGCGGCAGTCGGCAGAAAAAAGGAATGATTGATTCCATTAGGCCCGCTTACATTCACCAAAGAACGTCCGGACGGAAAACCGTGTTACGACGGGATGACGGAAACGGCAATTATAGATTTTTTGATTAAATGTCTATATTTAGGGAGGGGATAGTGGACTCGAAATTCATGGGCAAACAGATGTTGCAATACAATAAGACGAGCTTTGAAAAATCTTTTTCCACGATGGTGAACATGCAGAACAATGCGGAAAAAATGTTCCAGTTCTGGTTGCATCAGACCAAAGGGTTCCCGGAAGAAGGCAGGAACTTCATGTTCGAATGGATTGATTTCTACAAAAAGCTCCGGGATGATTACAAGACCAGTGTCGATGAAGGCTATCGGAAAATGGAAGAATTCCTCTCCGGCGACCACAAAGAAGTGTAACGGGGTGAAAAGAGGCATCGATCAGGTTTTCGTGGGCCGTTGTTTCTTGTGCCTTCTGCTGATGGCCATGTTGGCCGCATGCAGCAGCCAAAACACCGATTTGTCAGCACGATCCGCTCAGGGAACGGGAACGGCATTTGGGGATATTATCGTCGAAGGGTCCATCGGCGACGCCAGCAACCTCATTCCCATCCTCTCCAGCGACTCCACCTCCCACCAGATCGCCGGTCTTGTTTACAACGGTCTCGTTAAATACGACAAGGATCTCAAGATTGTCGGCGATCTGGCCGAATCCTGGGAGATCTCACCGGACGGCCTCGATATTGTCTTTCATCTCCGCAAGGGGGTCAAGTGGCACGACGGTCACCCCTTTACAGCGCAGGATGTTTTGT
>DMAT01000166.1 GCA_003451635.1 Syntrophus sp. (in: bacteria)
ATCGGCGGAAAGTATGGAAGGGGCAATAATTCTCATGGTGTTTCTATACAGTAATGAAGCGGGAGTGTCAATTACCATGATTTTTTTCCTCTACAATACTGCCCTTTTTATTGCCGCGTTTCTCGCTATCCCCTATTATGTCCTGAAGATGGTGGTGACGGGGAAATACCGGCGGAGTCTTGGCGCCAAATTTGGAATAATAGGGGAAGAACTTTTCTTGGCGATGAAGGGGGCGCCCCGGATCTGGATTCACGCCGTCTCGGTGGGGGAAGTTNNGGGCTGAGCTGCCGGGGGCCTGCATTGTCCTGTCCACCAGTACGGAAACGGGTCAGGATATGGCCATATCACTAGTTCCAGAGGCCACCGCCATCATTTATTATCCCCTCGACATCCCTTTTATTGTCCGCAAGGTAATTGAAAGGGTCAATCCCGATGTCTTTGTCATGACCGAGACGGAACTATGGCCGAACTTCCTCCATACCTGCAAAGAAATGAAAATAAAGGTGCTCATGGTGAACGGACGCATCTCTCCCCGGTCTTTCCGCAGCTACCGGCTCAGCAGTTTCTTCTGGAAGCGGGTCCTTAGCTTTGTCGATGGCGTCGGCGTCATTTCCGAAGTTGATGGAGAAAGAATAATATCCATTGGTCTGTCCCCGGAGCGGATGGAGGTCATGGGAAACGCCAAGTACGACGGTCTGGCAGCCAAGGTTTCTCCGGCCCTGGCCGAGGAAATCGCCGTGCGTCTGAATATCGCGTTGGAAGAGCCCGTGTTCGTGGCCGGGAGCACTCATGACGGTGAAGAGTCATTGGTCCTGGAAGTCTACCGGCGCCTCCTGCCCGACTATCCGGACATGAAATTGATCCTCATCCCCCGCCATGTCGAAAGAGGAGCGGCAGTTCGGGAAATTGTCGCCCGTAACGGCTTCACCGATGTTATTACCCTATCCGCCATCAACGGCGGCCGGGTTCGGACCCGGGAGCGGATCATTATCATCGATGTAATCGGGGAACTCTTCAAGGTCTATTCGCTGGCGACGGTGGTCTTTTGCGGCGGCAGTCTTGTGCCCAGAGGGGGACAGAACATTCTCGAACCTGCGGCCTGGGGGAAGGTGGTCTTCCATGGCCCCTCCATGGAAGATTTCATGGACGAAAAAAACATCTTAGCCGGAATAGGAGCGGGAATAACCGTTACTGGCGGCGAGGAGATGCTTGCCGGCATCCGTGCGATGCTGTCGCAGCCCGCCCTCTTAAGGGAAAAGGGGGAAGCGGCGAGGAACGCCATCATCGCCAATAGGGGGGCGGCAAAACGCTACGCCCGGCTGATTATAGAATCTCTGAGTAATAAACGGGGATAATGTAGTACCCCTTACTCCTGAGACCGCCGCATATACTCCTGCCACTTGCCGTCCACCCAGTGTTGGAGTTGGTGGAGCTGCTCGGCATTCATTTTTTTGAATCTCCCCTGCTTCTCCAGATAGTTGATGACGGGCAGGCGGTTTCCCCGCTCGGCCATGGACTTGCTGCGGCTGGTAAAGCGAAATTTCCCATTTTCAATTTCAAAGAGGGGGGCAATGCCCGTCTCCACGGCCAGGCGGCCCATTTTAACGGTATCCCTGGGGGGATAGGCCCAGCCGGGGGGGCAGGGTATATACAGGTGAATATAGCGGGTCCCCTTGATCTTTTTGGCCTTGACGAACTTGTCATAGAGGTCGATGGGATAGGACGGAGAAGCCGTCGCCAGGTAGGCAATATCGTGGGCCTCCATGATCTTCAGGAAATCCTTTTTGTGCTGTTGCTTCGTCGCAATCGGCGTAGTGGTCGTAAGTGCCCCCAGGGGCGTGGCGCTGGAGCGCTGAGTGCCCGTATTCATATATCCCTCATTGTCGTAGCAGACATAGATAAAATCCGTTCCCCGCTCGGCGGCCCCGCTCAGGGCCTGAATTCCCATATCGAAAGTTCCCCCATCCCCGGCGATGGCCACGACGGTGGTATCCGTCCTGTTCAGCGCCTGAAGCCCCGCGACGAGTCCCGAAGCGGAAGCGGCGGTGCTGGCGAAGGAGTTGTTGAGAGCGGGGATCATCACCGGCGTACTCGGATAGATTCCGTGGAGGACGCAGAGGCAGCAGGCGGGCAGGGTGACGATGGTGTTTTCTCTGAGCGCCTTCAAGGCGTATCGGTAAGCCAGGGACAGCCCGCACCCCTGGCAGGCCCGGGTACCCGGGAGAATGTATTCTTTTGCATTTATTTTAAATAAGTTTTCCGGCATGATTTCACCCCGTATAGCAATTGAGCCAGGTTGTGGGTTTCTCGGCGATTCCCGATTGCATCTCCTGCCAGGACGCCCTGGCGGCGTCGGCGAGTTCCCTTGCCTTTACATCCCGGCCTCCGAGGCCGGCGATATAGCTGTGAACGGGGACCTGATGCTCCGACCCGTAGAAGGCGGCCTTCAAATCGGAACAAAGAGCCCCTTCATATCCGTAACTGATTCCCTTCTCAAAGATGACGATGCCTTTAACGCCCCGGAAGGCCTCTTTAAGGTGCTTTGCCGGGAAAGGTCTGAAAACGCGAATTCCCACGACGCCGGCCTTGATTCCTTCTTCTCTTAGGATGTCCGCAGCCTGCATGGCCTCGCTGGCAACGGAGCCCATCCCGGTCATGACGAGTTCCGCATCTTCCCGCCGGTACCCCCAGGAAAGGCCGCCGTGGTCCCTGCCGAATACCTCGGCAAAGCGTCTGCTTGTTTCCTCTATGACCGCCGGCGACCGCTCCAGGGCGGCCTGAAGTTTGTAGCGCATCTCCATATAGCCGTCACAGAGGACTCCCGCGCTGTTTGCCCGCCGGTTAGGAAATAGAACGGGATTAAGGGTGCGGGGATCTTCCGGAGACAGGATGGTGTGGGCCTGGTAGGGGGGGAGGAAATCCCGTGCCTTTTCCGGATCGGGAATATCTACGGGCATCATGGTATGGGAAAGGACGAAGCCGTCATAGCAGACCATAACGGGGGCGTAGACCTCTTCGGCGATCCGGTAGGCCTGGATGATCGTGTCGAGAATCTCCTGATTGTTCCGGCAGTAAATCTGGATCCACCCCGTGTCCCGCTGGGAGATGGAGTCCTGCTGATCGTTGAAAATGGTCCAGGGAGCCCCGACGCCGCGGTTGACGCAGCACATGACGATGGGAAGGCGGGAGCCGGCGGCCCAGTGGAGCTGTTCATGCATGTAAAGCAAGCCGTTGGCGCTGGTGGCGGTAAAGACCCTGGCCCCGACGGTGGAGGCGGAGATACAGACCGTCAGGGCGGAATGTTCTCCTTCCACGCGGACGTATTCGGCCTTCAGCTCTCCCCCCTCGATATACTGGGAGATGATTTCCGCCAATTGGGACTGGGGGGTGATGGGATAGGCGGCGACGACCTGGACGTTGCTGAGCTTGGCCCCGATGGCGGCGGCCTGATTGCCCGTCATGATCTGTACGTTACTCATCGTCCTCTCCCTCCCTCACCATAGTGATGGCCTTGGCCGGGCATTCTTCGGCGCAGACGCCGCAGCCCTTGCAGTAATCGAGATCAATCTCCACGGGGATTGCCGCCTTGATCACCCCTTCGGGGCAGTAGAGCCAGCAGAGAAAGCAGGCCGACTTTTTCTTTATCGAGGGGATGCATTTGGCGTGATTAATGACGGGGCGCAGGCTTCGCCAGTCCCCCGTTTCCCCCGCCTCGCCGATGGCCACCGTGCACATGGCCGAGATGCTGTCGTCTTTTTTCGTTGTCATAAGTTCAATCCTTCTTTTCCCTGACTGTTGTTTCCTCGTAGGCCGCCTTCACGGTGGTAAAGTTCCGCGCCGCCTGCTCCTTTGTCAGTTTGTGACTAAGGGCCTTTTCGATATTCTCCAGGGAGACGAGTCCCGAGGCCCGGGCGAAGGCTCCCAGCATGGGGGTATTTACAATAGGCGCCCCTTCCATGCTCAGGTGGTGTTTCAAAGCGATGCCGGCAGCGTCAACGACAGCGATGCGGTATTCCCCCCGCTCTTTCCATTTCTCCAGATGTGCCTGGGTATTGATAATGAGCAGGCCTCCTTTGCGGAGCCTGCTGAAGATGTCGGCAACCTTGAAGAGACTTTCGTCCAGGACAACGGCAATGTCAGCCTCCTCGATCTGAGAGAAAATCCGGATCGGCTCCTGGGCGATCCGTGTGGACGCCGTGAGCGGTGCTCCCCGCCTTTCCGGACCGAATGTCGGCGCTGAGGTCACCCCCTTGAATTCCTGCAGATATGCAGCTTCTGCAAGCATCTGGGCGGCGACGACCACCCCCTGTCCCCCTCTTCCATGCCAGATTATTTCGTACATGATCGCCCTGTCCCCCTTGCGATAATAAATAAAAAGGCCACGGATTCTCCACCCGTGGCCTCTTAGGATTTCTTAATAGATGTGCTCTTTAACTCCTAAAATCGCCGGGCGGTGGGTACAAGCCCACCAGAAGAAGACTGAGGCGCAATAATCCAAACAGATTGCTCACGCTGTCAACAGTTCTTCTTCTCTCACCGTTCACGATTTCTCAATCCTTACAAAAGTTTCGCTGACCGTAAAATAAAAACAAAGGCTTGTCAATAGATAAAATTAATAAGGTCATTTATTGCTTTCCGATGCCTGAATAAGGACAGCCACCCGTTCGGCAATCAACCGGTGTCCATCGGCATTCATGTGATCATCAAGGGTGAGATATTTGCCGGCGTTCAGTTCCCTACCCAGATCAAGAACGGTCATATTGCGAATATAGTCCGGGTAGGAAGGATTATTGATTTGTTTTTTTAGATGATCAAGAAAAGACCTGTCGTTCGCAGCATAAGGATTGGCCTCAAAAACAATTATCTTAAGATTGCGGAGATCGGGACGGGACTTCTGCAGCACCTGCAGGAAGACGTCAACCTCATCCGGTCGATAAGGAGATGCACCCGGGTCGGAGATGCTTATGTCCGGGCTTCTAATAATTTTAATCAGTGTTATGATGTGTTTGCCCGGATAGTATTCGGTATTGTCCTTGTGAAAGCGGCGGACGCCCTCGTACTTTTCGGCAGAGGATATGTTCATGCGATTATTATTGACGGCAAAGTAGCGGTTCTCATCATAATCATTATCGCTGTATTGAATGATGAGATATTTGAGCCTGCCCCTGGGAACGCGGTCAAGCATGATCATCTCACGGGCGGTGCCATAAGAAGAAACCCCCGTGTTTAATATCTTTTTCCCGGTAAGCTTCCCGATTTGCGATGAAAACGTCTGCTCCTGCCCGACCGCCCAGCCCATTGCCTGAGAATCGCCGATGACAACAATCTCGGGGTTATTCAGGGCTGCCTCATCATCACGCACCCCGAGACTGTTAATATTGTATTCCACAGCAAACTCGCGATTGGCAAAGCGGCAGGCCCCGGGCTTGAGGGTGTAGAATAAGCCGGCGTCATAGCGGGCGCAGGCATCTGAGAATTGAATGACGTCGCGGTCGAAATTGGCATAATAATATCGCAACAAATTCAGGGCATATCCCTTGGGAATTAGCCGGGGGTGACTCAAGGCAAAGGAGATGCAGACCTCGGCGGCAAAAAACAAAACAAAGGGGATCAACAGGGAGATTGCCAGGGCCGGCGCCAGCGAACGGAAAGTCGATTGTTTTGCCTGATGCCGGGTCTTGGGTTTTTGGGGTTTGCTCATCTTTTAACCATGCGCCTTCTGGATTCCCGCTTGTCCGGTAATGACGACTTTTCACGAAGCCTGCATGTTTCGGTAGCTTGTCTTCTTGGCGAGGAGAGTATATAGACGGGGCTATGACGTGTCAAGATTAATACATGGGCGAAAATATCGGCAGCGCGTTGTGATCAAGCATGCCCCTGTGTATTATCTTGACACACAATCCCCTTCTGTTTATGATTTCCCATAAGAAAGCAATTCCTTATCAAATAATAGTTAAAAAGGAGGGTTTTAGAATGAAAAGAGTTCTTTTGTGCCTGGTTTGTGTAGTGTTCCTCTGTGGATGCGGTTCTTACTACAAGGTAACCGATCCGGCCTCAAAAAGCATCTACTATACGGAGGATGTTGATAAACTGAAGAACGGGGCTATCAAGTTCAAGGACGTCAAGACGGGCGGCCAGGTAACCCTTCAGTCCTCCGAGATCAAGGAGATCGACTCCAAAGAATTCAAAGAGGGAATTAAGGCCGAGGAGAAGAAGTAGAAGCTGTGCCTTGGGATGGACGGCAACCGATCCCCAAAGAATTTTATTGCTCCTTCCCCATTGACCTCGGTCCGTAGTTTTTGTTATAAACAAACAAAAAATGGAGGGCGTTATGAATCTGGGATTGAAAAACAAGGTGGTCTTGGTGGCCGGGGGCAGTATGGGCCTGGGGCTGGCGGTGACCATGGAAATGGCCCGGGAAGGGGCGAAAGTGGCCATTTGCGCCCTCGATGATCCTTCTTTGCCGGAGGCGGAACAGCTTATCCGCAAGGAAACGGGGGCCGAGGTAATTGCCGTGGCGGCGGACGTTTCCGACCCGTTGCAGGCGGCCCAGTTTGTTCACAAGGCCATATCGCATTACGGGACCGTGGATATTCTGGTCAACAATGCCGGCGGACCGCCTTCGATGAGTTTTCTGGATATCGATGACGATACGTGGGCGTCCGGTTTCCGGTTGAACCTGCTGAGCACGATTGTCATGACTCGGGAAGTTGTGCCGGTGATGAAGGAGAAACGCTGGGGGAGAATCATCAACATGACCTCCATTTCCGTGAAACAGCCCATTGACGGTCTGATCCTTTCCAATACGATCAGGTCCGGAGTTATTGGTCTGGCCAAGACCCTCTCCAATGAACTGGCGCCGTTCAATGTTACTGTAAACAGCGTCTGTCCCGGTTACACCCTGACGGAACGGGTTCGGAGCCTTGCCCGGGCCGTAGCGGAGAAGGAGAAGACAACCCCGGAAACGGTAATCAAAAGGTGGGAGTCGACCATTCCCATGGGCCGTCTGGGAACACCCGAGGAATTCGCCGCCCTAGTAGCCTTTCTTGCCTCGGAGCAAGCGGGTTACATCACCGGCGCTGCGATCCAGATTGATGGAGGCTGGTACAAAGGTGTAATGTAGGAAAATTGAGGACGGTTCTATTTTTTGTAGATGTTATCCGTTGATGCCTCCCTTAGTCCTGCGGCGGCGTTACCGTCGCCGGGGCGGAGGTTGAGGGCCTCCTGGAAATGGGCGGCAGCCTCTGCGTTTTTGCCCATTTTCAATAAGACGGCCCCCAATGTAATGTGCAGATCCGGGTTCCGGGGCTGCAACTTCAGCGCCTTTGCAAGCAGTGGTTCCGCTTCCTCATAACGTCCCTGCTTGTAAAGGGCGGCGGCCATGTTCTGGTTGGCCCCGGGGTAATGGGGCATGATCTTCAGTGATTCGGCAAACCAGGTCATAGCCGCGTCGATCTGCCCCCGGGAGGCCAGGGCGGCGCCGAGATTATTATAGGCCCAGTAATTGCCGGGGACCGCCCGGGCCGCATGGCTATAAAGGGTTACATTGTCCCGCCAACTGCCCACCTGTCGCCACGTCAGTAAACTCAGGATAATCAGGACAGCCGCAGCGGCGGCGAAGATAATCCTTGCGGAAACAGGGGACGGTTCCATCTTCGTATGTAAAATAGAACCGTCCCCTGTTTCCGTACTTGATAAGGCCGATAGGGGGGACGGACGGGGCGCCTTTCCTGCCTTTCCATGTTTCCCATGTTTCCCCGCTGACAATGGAGGTCCTGCCGGTTGATCCCATTTTGCCCCGGTAGCCTTTTCCTCGGCCCGGAATGAAAACAGCTCCTGCCCCCCCCAGGCGATCATGATGAAAATGCCGATCAGAGGTATATAGGTGTAACGGTCTGCCATGGCCTGGACCCCCACCTGCACCAGACCGATAACGGGAATCAACGTTCCCAGATACCAGAACCAGCCCGTGATCAGGTAGGGATGGCGGCGACCCTTCCGGATTACAGCGGCGGAGACGGCTATCAATAGCCCCGCGGCGCCCAGTACTTTCCAGAGGGCAAGGCTGTCCAGGGGGTGGGGATAAAAAACGGCCAGGTTGACGGGCCATAACATCTTGCCCAAATAACTAACATAGGATACCAGGGCGTTTTCGAGACGGATCTGAAGAGGGAAAGGGGTGAGACTGTAAAGGACCCCCGATTGCTGCTGGACGACAAACACGATAATGGCGGCTGACAGAGCCAGGGCAAAAAGAGGAATCTTTTCCACGATGAGACGGCTGACCGGCGCCTGCCTTTGTCCTCCCTTCACTGCCATTCTTCCGAGGGGCCAGTAATCCAGCAGCAGCAGGACAAAGGGCAACGTGACGAGCATCTGTTTGGCCATCAGTCCCAGAGTGAAAAAAAGCATGATCAGACCGTAGTGTTTCCAGCCCGGCGTCTCGGTAAAGCGGACGTACATCCAGGTGGTTAATAACCAGAAAAAGGTGCTCAGGACATCCTTACGCTCCGCTGCCCAGGCTACGGATTCGACATGGAGGGGATGGAGGGCGAAGAGGGCTGCCACGAAGGCGCTCGGCCAGAGGTTGCCGGTCATTTGCCGCAGCAGCAGCAAGAGCAAAATGGTATTGAGGAGATGAAAGCAAACGTTGACCAGATGGTGGCCGGCCGGGTTCAGGCCAAAAAGCTGGACGTCCACCATATGGGAAATCCAGGTGATGGGATGCCAGTTGTTGGAATGGTAGGAAGTGAAGGCCCAGACGATATTATCAATGCTCAGGCCCGAGCGGACATGGGGATTCTCCGTAATATATTCATAGTCGTCGAAGTCAACGAAGGCGTGGTCCTTCACCTGCCCATAAACCGCAAACGTCAGCAAGGCGATACACAGGCAGATCCACAAGAGATTTTTCTTTTGCCGGGAGAGGTTCATGGAGGGGTTTTCCCCTGTTTCCCCAGGCCTTTGACGAGGGACTCCAGTTTTTTTATCAGCCGGGGCAGGGTTTTTTTATCCAGGGCCGTGACGGCGACGGCGTTAAAGCGCCGACACAGGGTGGCAAGAAGGGGCTTGTCCGCAACACTGTCCTCCTTGTTGAAAACCATCAGGGTGGGCTTTTCTTTGATCTCGAGATCGGCGAGGATCTTGTCCACGGCGGCGATGTGGTTTTCAAAATCGGGATTGCCGACATCGACGACGTGCATCAGTACATGGGCCTCGTGGAGTTCGTCGAGGGTTGCCCGGAAGGCGGCGAAGAGGTCCGGGGGCAGATCCCGGATAAAGCCCACCGTATCGGTGATCACCGCTTCCGTGTCCCTCGGGAAACGGAGGCGTGAACTTTTCGGGTCCAGGGTGGCAAACAGCCGATCCTCAGTGAAGACACGGCTTTGGGTCAGGCTGTTTAGGAGCGTCGATTTTCCCGCATTCGTGTAGCCGACGATTGAGATTACGGGCAATCCCGCCTTCTCCCGCTTGACCCGCCGCTGACCCCGGGCCTTTTCAATTTCCAGGAGGTCCTCTTCGAGGAGTTTGATCCGGTCCCGGACGCGGCGCCGGTTGATCTCCAGCTTTGTCTCCCCCGGCCCCCGGGCGCCGATGCCGCCGGTGAGGCGGGACATGGCCGTATGTTTCACCGCGAGCCTCGGGAGGAGGTATTTCAACTGGGCCAGTTCGACCTGAATCTTTCCTTCCCGGCTATGGGCCCGCTGGGCGAAGATGTCCAGGATCACCTGGGTCCGGTCGACAATCTTCATTTCCGTGAAATCGGCCAGGGAGCGCACCTGTCCGGGGGTTAGTTCGTGGTCGAAGATGAGGAGATTCGCCCCCATCTGCATGGCCCTGATCAGGACATCGGCAAGCTTCCCCTTTCCCAGGACGTAGCGGGGATCAAGGGCGTTACGGTACTGGGTGATGGCATCGAAGACCGCGACGCCGCTGGAACGGGCCAATTCCTTCAGTTCCGCAAGGGAGAGGTGGGCGTCGCCCGTGGGATTGGTCTCTACCCGAATCAAGATCCCCCGCTCCGTCGCCTCAACTTTGCGGGACTTTTGTTTTCCCGTGAATTCCCCCTCCAGGGCGGCAATGAAAGAGGTAAAGTTCATCTCCAGCTCCGAGGGGCGGGCGGGGGGAAGGAAGTCCCAGTATTTTCCGTCCGCATTTTCCGGGACCAGATGGGCGCTGTGGACGAGGCCGGGAAGTCCGTCGGCCCTGGCCTCCAGGGCGGAGATTAAATCGAGGCGCAGCAGTGCCAGGTCCGTGAGGTCGTCGTCGGTCAGCTTTTCACCGTGGAGATGGGTGTGGATGAGACGGAGGCCCCTGAAGCGAACGGAGGAAGAACGGAAACCCTCCAGGCTGGGAATGACGATCCCCTGATGATCGCCGACGATGACGAAGACAATTTCCCCCCGCCGGCTGATCAGCAGGCCAAGCTGGCGGTTGATGTTCCGGGATGCCTCGGTGAGCTGGCGGGCCAGATCGTGGGTCAGAATGAGGTCCGGGGCGATGCGGCGCCGGTAGAACTGTTCGATCCGCTTTAGCTGCTCCGCCCCCAGTCCGTTCAGGTTGCCGTGGATTTTCTGAATGGGGGACCCCCTGTTATTTGAATTTGTGGGGGTTGACCTTTTTCTCCATGGTATCGAGGAAGCTCGACCAGGAGTTCGTCTGGAAAGCCGTCACTAATTTTTGCGGTTTATCTGACCCGCATTCCGGGCAGGTCAGGGCGTCCGGGGCCTCTTTCATCTTCAGGAAGGCCTCAAACTTGAATTGGCATTTACGGCATTCAAAATCGTAGAGGGGCATAAATCTCCTTCAAGGTTGTTTTGTTGCGGAACTATACACGAAGAATATTTGTGAGGCAACATGATATTTCCAAAAAGAAAANNGACTTGAACATGCTTAGAAGTTCAAGGTCAGCTTGTGGGAAAGGAGGTAATTGTTGGCAACGCTGACACCCGACTCATAACCCTTGAAGTAATCGCCTGTCCAAAGGTAACCGGCGCCGATCATGTAGGTGAGGTTGTCATAGATCTTGTAAGAAGCGGTCAAGTCGAGTTCCTTACCATAGTCGGAGGATACATACTCACGAACCACTGCGCCGTTGTAGTAACCTGCCGAACCGGTGGCTCCCACGTCGCTCTTCGGTTTCTTGTCGGCATTGGCCATTGAGAAGGCCAACTTTATGTCCATCTTGGGCATGGGTTTGACGCCGACATAGGCCTGATAGAACCAGACGTTATCCATGAACTGGCCTACCGTATAGGGTACGCCGGTTCTGGGGTTGGTGCCAGCGGCGTTTCCGCCCATAGCGTTCATATTGTCGCCATAGTCGGAGTTCCACATCATCAGGGTACGGTTGAAGCCGTAGTTTGCCTGGAGCAGCGAGCCGAGGCCACCGCTGATCTTGTCGCTGTTGGAGTTGTCGTCGCCGCTCATATAGATAAACTGCAGACCGGCATAGGCGGGCTTGAAATCAACCTTGCCGTGGAGGAACAGGTTCTGGGCGGTAACGCTCACATCCTGAGCCATACCATTGCTCAGGGTGCCCGCGGCGCCGACTCTGGCGTTCGATGCCTGGTTGTTGTTCTCGTAGGACCGCAGATTTCCGAATCCATAGGCATACTCGCCTTCGATGAAGAAGTTGCCGAAGGTCAGTTTTGCGTAGGGGAAAAGGCCGCTGATCTGGGTCAGGTAACCGTTATTGTACTGGGTCTTGTACTGGCTGCTGCGGACATACTGATAGAGAAGGCCCGCTTCGCCGGCGCCGAACTTGTAAATACCGCCGAGGTCATAGACGTCCTTGTCGGCGTCGCTGCCGTCGCCGAGGTAACCGGAACCACCGGAAGCAACTGCAGTATTCTTAGCACCGAGCTTTCCACCGGCAAGCCCCAGGTACTCAGCGCGCTTTTCAATCGCGGCGACTACCATCACGGGACCCTGACTAAAGTAGTAACGAATGCCGCCGGCGGACAGGGGGGTGTTCAGGAAGTCAGTACCCCAGGTGAGGAACTGCATGTAACCGACCTGGAATTTACCGAAGGGGACGTTAAAATCCAGATAGGCCCGCTCGAATTCGATGTTTTCCTGAATTTTTGCATTACCGGCCGTACCGGTTGCGTATCCTGCATTTGTGCGGCTCTGGGTCTCACCAGTGGCCCCGGCCCAGGACTGATCGCCCCACTTCTTCTCGAGGGCGTCAATACGGGTGACCAGCTTCAGGCCTTCGACGACCTGGAACTCCGTCGTCAGGCGGAACTGCTGGGAATACCATGCACTGGAGCTGCGCTTGGAATTGGTGGCCCAGGACGTTGTCGTCGCCGTGTCCGCGGGGGCACTCTTGTCCAACATCGAGGGGTTGTCCACGTACCAGCCCATGGCGTAGTACGAACCGCTGAACTTTACATCTACTGCCGCGGCGGGCATGGCGAAGGCCATGAGCAGACCGAGAGACAGTAAAACTACCCAAAATTTCTTCATTTTCTCCTCCTAAGAGAGTTGATTGTGTCGAATTTTTCTTTTCTCCTCCGGGAACG
>DMAT01000432.1 GCA_003451635.1 Syntrophus sp. (in: bacteria)
CCCCGGCCACTCGTAAGTCATCAGCATTTCGAACAATTCCGGGGATAACCCTTTGATCTCCATTCCATAACGTTCACAGAACTTCATCATATAATGAAGGGATAACTCGGGTATGTCCTCCAATCGTTCCCGGAGCACCGGCATTTCGATACTGAATGCTTGTAGTCGGTAAAGGAGATCCCCCCGGAAATTTCCATCCTGAACCATCCGACCAAGATCGCGGTTCGTGGCCGCTACCAGCCTGAATTTACTGGTCACCTCGACCTTGCTCCCCAGAGGCCGGAAACGACGCTCCTGGAGAACCCGGAGGAATGATTTTTGGATAGAAAAAGTTAGCTCACCCACTTCGTCAAGAAACAGAGTCCCCCCATCGGCCTGCCGGATCAGTCCTTCGTGGGCCTTATCGGCCCCTGTATATGCCCCCCGCACGTGACCGAAAAGGACGCTTTCAACCAGCGTTTCCGTCAGGGATGCACAATCGACGACGACAAAATTCTTCCCCGCCCGGGCGCTGTTGTTGTGGATCGCCCAGGCAATCAATTCCTTTCCTGTCCCGGACGCACCGCTGACAAGGACATTGACGTCCGAAGCCGCTGCTTGCGCGACGGCGTCAAGACAGGCCTGCATTTTCTGGCTGCCGCCGACAATGCCTTCTCTTTTCAAGGCCACTACCGGTTTCACCTGCATCTTGGCCTCCCGGTACTGTAGCGCCCTGACGAGGGGGAGGATCATCATATTTATGGAGGAGGGCTTTTCAATATAATCCCAGGCGCCGTTTTTCATCGCCAACTCCGCCCCGTCTGGATCTCCCTTGCCGGTCATGATAACGACCTCCGGCTCCGAGGCGGCTTTGCGAATCGTCGGCAGGGCCTGCAGACCATTACCGTCGGGGAGGCGCACATCAAGGTAAACAACATCGAAGGCGCCCTCAAGGGCCACCTTCATACCATCATTCAGACTCAGGGAGCAGACCACTTCATGTTCCATCGATCGGAACTTGCGGGTCAACATTTCACATAACATGCTGTCATCATCGACGACTAGGATCTTAGCCATACCTATAATACCCTGCCTGTATCTATTTACTTTATTAGATGTAAGTACGCTTCACTCTCACAAATCATGCTCCTGGTCAAGAAAATGATCGGGAAATTACCCCATATCGGGCTTTGATTACTCCGACAATAACGAGAAAGAGTGTTTTGTCCGCTCGTCTATAATGCTGGAACAATTATTGCTGTTAAAACTCTTTCCATATAGAGCCGAAAAAAAAGGATGCCGATGACGACCAATCAAGACCAAACACAACAGATCGAAAATCTGCAAAAAAGAATCGCCGAACTGGAAGCATCCCTGGCTGAGGCGGGCATTCAGGAAGTTAGTCACCGAATCGACCAAATAATCGAGTTCCTCCCCGACGCCACCTTCGTGATTAACCATGAGGGCAAAGTAATCGCCTGGAACCAGGCTATCGAAGAGATGACCAGTGTTTCCAAGGCAGACATGATCGGCAAGGGGAATTACGAATACACCCTGCCCTTTTACGGCCAGCGCCACCCCATCCTCATCGACCTGGCCTTCATGCCCGATGCGGAATTTGAAAAGCAGAGATATGACGTTATTTACAGAAACGGCGACACCCTCGACGGGGAAGTTTACGTTCCGGCCACCTACGGCGGCAAGGGCGCGTACCTCTGGGGAACGGCTTCCCGACTGCGGGACGGGAACGGGAATATTGTCGGGGCCATCGAGTCCATTCGCGATATTACAAACCGCAAGGCGGCGGAAAACGCATTGAAGGAAAGCGAAACCCTTTTCCGGACGTTAGCCGAACACGCGCCCATGGGCATTTCCATCATGCACTCTAATTTTAGCTTTAAATATTTAAATCCCCGTTTTGTGGACATTTTTGGTTATACCATCGCAGATATTCCCGACAAATGGACATGGTTTCAGAAGGCCTATGCCGATCCGAAGTTTAGAGATGAAATGATGCTTTACTGGCAGCAGGAATTGATGGACAATCAGGAAGAAGGGAATATCCGGGAAAGGACAGTGATGGTCCGCTGCAAGGATGGGCAGGAGAAGCTGGTCCGGATACAGGCTGTCATCATGGCCCAGGGTCGGCATCTCCTGACCTATGAGGACATTACGGAACGGAATCAGCTAGAGGAGAATTTGACCCAGGCCCGGAAGCTGGAGTCAGTCGGCACGCTTGCCGGAGGTATCGCTCATAATTTCAACAATTTAATGATGAGCATCCAAGGATACACCTCGTTGATGATTCAGGATATGGAGACTTCACATCCTCATTATGAACAACTTAAACGAATCGAGGCACAGATTCAGCGCGGCGCCGATCTCACCAAGGAGCTCCTGGGGTTCGCCCAGGGGGGCAGGTATCAGGTCAAATCGATGAATATCAACGATCTCATCAGCAAAACCTCCTCCATCTTCAGCATGGCAAAAAAAGAGTTTGCTGTTTTCAGCAAGCTTCAGGAGAATCTCTGGACGGTTGAGGCTGATGCCGGACAGATGGAACAGGTATTGATGAACCTCTATGTCAACGCCTGGCAGGCCATGCCGGGGGGCGGGGATATCTATCTGGAGACCCAGAATGTCTTCTTATCGGATGATGAAATAGCCCGTTACGGGATTCAGCCGGGGCTCTATGTGCAGATTTCCGTCGTCGATACGGGCGTGGGTATGAACGAGAAGACCAGGGAGCGTATCTTCGATCCCTTCTTTACGACCAAGGCAATGGGGAGGGGCACCGGGCTGGGACTGGCCATGGTTTACGGGATCATCAGGGGGCACGGGGGCGCCATCAATGTGACCAGTGAGCTGGGTCATGGGACGACCTTTACCATCTATCTGCCGGCCTCTGACAAGAATATTGTTGTGGAAAAGACCGTGGCCGCCGAGACGGTAAAGGGAATGGAAACGATTCTCCTGATCGACGACGAGCCGATAAACCTTGAAGTCAGCGGGGAACTGCTGGAGTCCCTTGGCTACCGGGTCTATTTGGCCGGGGGCGGCCAGGAGGGGCTGGCGATCTACGAGGAAAAGAGAGACGAGATCGACATGGTGATTCTGGACATGGTCATGCCGGGGATCTCGGGGGGGGAGACCTTTGACCGTCTCCGGAGAAGCGACCCTGACATCAAAGTCCTCCTGTGCAGCGGCTACAGTATCAACGGCCAGGCGCAAAACATCCTGGATCGTGGTTGCAACGGTTTTATTCAAAAGCCTTACAAAATGAGCCACCTTTCCCAGAAGATCCGGGAGTTGCTGGATAGTTAATCAGTTTGCCAGATAAATCGCCTCGGCGATTCTTGCCAGGTCCGCTCCCGCATCGGCAGTTAATTTCTGTGTCGCCGTTTTTCCCCGCACATCGGCAGTGTGGATGTCATTCACGAAGAAGGCGAAGGCGATCTGCCGTCCTTTGGCGGTGGTCATGTATCCGGCCAGGGTTTTGCTGCTGACGATGGCGCTGTCGTGGAGAAGATCAACAAGGGTCAGGGTGCCGGTTTTACCAAGGATTTTCCCTTGGGACGGACTTTTCTTTCCTGTCCAGGCGAGGGTGCCGTCGATGCCAAGCACCGGGAGAGCATCCCGAAAGACCTGGTAATTACGATGGGTGGTCATGTAGCTAAGCAGCTTCACGACGGACCCGGGAGTGGCCAGATTGGCCCGGGACAGCCCGGAGCCGTCTGACAGGGAAAGGGTGCCGGGGTCGGTTATGATCTGGGCGAGAAACCTGTTCTGGAGGAGCATGGCGTCTTCAAAGGAGGTCTTCCCTTCGGGCAGGGCAATGAGGTGGGGAAGAATTTCGGAGCCGGGGTTGTGGCTGACCTTGAGAATCATCCGGATATATTCGGAAAGGGGCGGTGACACAAGTTCGCCGACCTTGACGAGGCGCTGGTAATCTCCGGTGGGGGGAAGAAGTTGGGAGGGGTTTATGGCAACCGGCGACGCCTTCACCTTGATGCCCTGCTTCCCAAGGGCCTCGATCAGGAGGGCACGGGCAAAGGAGGCCGCGTCGATGATTGCGACCGTCCGCAAGATGGCGGCACTGCCTTCGGGAATCTGGCCAACCGCCGTATATTCGCCGAAACCAGCCGGTTGGATGTCTATTTGCGCCGGCTGGTCCTTTGCCACGGTCCGGATAGACGAGACGATCCGGAGCGCCGACGACTTGGGATGCCAGTTCACAACGGCCAGGGCGCCGTTGAGTTTGGGGGTGACGACGACGTCGATGAGGTTATCGTTGATCATTACCGGAGACCGGATAAAGAGGGTCGCCTCGGGATGGATTATACTATGGACGCGACTTGTCTTGAAGAGACGGTCGTCGATCACGATCTCTCCCTGAATGGTTCTGATTCCGGACCGCAGCACCTGCCCGGCGAGCTGGTTAATCCCCGCCCGGTGGTCCGGTTTCGTGAGGTTCTCCTGTGCCCCCGTCTTGCCGTTGGTGTGATCCATGCCGGTGTAGGCGATCCGTCCATCCGGCAACGTTCTGCCCCCCATGGTGATGTCGCCGCTGGCGACGAGGATCAGGTCTCCCTTCAGAGTTCCTTTGCCGTCGATCTCCCCCCTCCTGTAGAGAGGCGTGCGGAAACGATAATCGGGACCAAGGCGGTCCAGGGCGGCGGCGGCCGTAAAAAGCTTGGTAACCGAGGCAGGGCTGAAGAGCTGGTCGGTATTGTATGCACAAAGGGTCTGTCCCGTCTGGAGATCCTGCGCTATAATTCCCCATCGGGCATAGCGGTAACGGGGGCCTTCGATGATTGCCCGGATCTCGGGGGGCAGGTCCTCTGCGGCCGCCGCAAGGAGGGGGGCGGCAAAGACCAGAATGACGATCAGGATGACGCCCAGGGCGGTCCTGAGGTTATGATTGTTTCGGGATAATCTTTTCTTCATTGGTTTCCGCGACCAGATCTTTCAGCAGTTTTTTAAGGATAGTTGCCGTTTCGCCATTATCGGTGATAACGCCGGACTGGAAATAGCGAATGATCCCCCGCTTGTCGATAATCAGCAGATTGGTATCGTCGCTTTTCATTCCGTAAGAAGTCGCCATCTTGCCGGTCCAGTCGCCGTAAACGGTCATGCCGACCCGCTTTGAATTTTCGATCAACCCGTTCTTCCAGATACCCTTGAATAGCCAGGAGACGCCGGTGCAGTCGTAGATGGGTACACGCAGGATCACCTGCTGGTCTTCCTTTTTTTGTTCCTTGTAAAAAGCGTTCAGAATTATTTTCAAGGGCCTGCTTTTAGCGATGACATCCTTGGATTCGTAGAAGAGGACAACTACCTTGCCCCGGAGCATTTTTACCTCCAGAACCTTGCCGTCGCCGGATTCGACCTGAAAAGGCGGCGCTTCCCTGCCGATCAGAGGGTTAGATGCCACAGCCTGCAATGCTGAAGAGAGCAGCAGGAAGAGAGCAACAGTTAAAAAGGAAACGATAATTTTCTTCATATTAGATTCCTTCTCCGGGCCTTTTTGCGTAAATTCCCTCTCATGTCAATGGTAATTCCGCCCGGAGTGAAAAATGGGCAAGAAAATGCTTGAAGGCAGAATATTTTATTGACATACTGCCTGGCATGATCAATCATGAAATCGCCTGCAACGGTCTGCTCATTGCTTTCTTAAGTGTTTTTGTTCTCAGCGCCCTGGGCCGCTGGGTCCTGGGGGCAATCAATATCAGCCATGTGCAGCGCCACGGCCATACCGTTCCCGATGTCTTCCGGGGAGAAGTCGATGGGGAGATCCTGGGCCGGATGAGCGACTACACCGTTGAATCGGCGCGATTCAGTCGCTGGGAGTCTCTCTTTGAAGACGCCCTGACCCTGGCGATCATCCTGACGGGCCTGCTTTCGTGGCTGGCGGTTGTTATCGGGTTTTTCGGCCTGTCCTTCATAGCCTCGGGCCTCCTTTTCCTGGGCGGCCTCACCCTGCTCAGCTCTGTTGCCGGGTTGCCCCTCAGTTGCTATCAAACCTTTGTCATTGAAAAGAAATATGGTTTCACCACCATCTCCCTGGGCCTGTGGATCACGGATCTCCTCAAGAGCCTCATTATTTCTCTTATTTTGCTGGGATCGCTGCTGACGGCGCTCCTGGCCTTGATGGAATACAGCCCCCGGCGCTGGTGGTTCCTCGTGTGGCTGGTCTTTGCCTTTTTCCAACTCCTGATGCTCTATCTTTATCCCGTCGTTATCGCCCCCCTCTTCAACAAGTACGAAAGGATCAAGGATGAAGAATTACGGGAGGCGATCGTGAGTCTCATGGCCCGGGTGGGTCTCAAGACGGAAGGAGTCTATCAGATGGACGCCGGCAAGAGGAGCCGCCACACCAACGCCTACTTTACGGGCCTGGGAAAAACCAAGCGCATCGTTCTTTACGATACCCTCCTGTCTTCTCACACCCGCGAGGAAATCCTCTCCGTCCTTGCCCATGAGATCGGGCACTGGCAAAAAAAGCACATCCTCAAACAGTTGATATTCATGGAGGCGGCGTCCTTGGTGGTTTTCTATCTTATTTTCCGTTTTGTGGACTGGCCTTACCTCTATCAGACCTTCGGCTTTTCGCAGAACCTGCCCTATGCCGGCCTGTTTCTCGCCACTGCCCTCCTGGGGCCCCTGGGGTTTTTCCTGACCCCCTTCGGGACGGTAATCATGAGACGTTTTGAGCGGGAAGCCGACGAATTCGCCTATGCCCTGACGGGGACCGTGGCGCCCCTGTGCAACGCCTTGAAGCGCCTTGCCAAGGACAATCTGAGCAACCTCCATCCCCACCCCTTTTACGCCTGGTTCTACTACTCCCATCCCCCCCTTACGGAGCGGATTGCCTATCTTCACGATATGGAAAGGGAAAATACTCCTTGATTTTCGTAAGAAGATGAATATATTGGAAAAAAATATTGTAAGGAGTTTTGTGGATGCCGATTTATGAGTTTTATTGCCATAAATGCAACACCGTCTATAATTTTTTCTCAAGAACCGTGAATACGGAAAAGGTTCCGAACTGTCCAAAGTGTAAAAGAATCAAGCTGAAACGACAGATGTCCATCTTTGCCAAGATCAAGCACGGCGGGGAAGAGGGGGCCGATGAAGCCGGAATGCCCCCCATCGATGAGGCGGCCATGGAGAAGGCCATGTCCATGCTGGCCAGTGAGGCGGATCACATCAATGAAGATGATCCCCGGCAGGCGGCCAATCTCATGCGGAAACTCACGGAAGCCACGGGAATGAACCTCGGTCCGGCCATGGAAGAGGCGCTCCGGCGCATGGAAAGGGGGGAGGACCCCGAACAGATCGAGGCGGAAATGGGTGACCTACTGGAGGGGGAAGAACCTTTCCTGTTCGATGGATCCAAAGGGAAAAAAGGGACAGGTAAGGTAAAACCCAGGCTAGATGAGACCCTGTACGACCTGTGATGAATCCGGCGCCGCCTGACATCGCTCCGATGAACGAGTCCTGGGCATACTAACTCAAGGGGGGAAGTTTTTCATGCTCGTCCATTTCTGGGGAACCCGGGGAGCCCTGCCTTCGTCCCTGAGTGCGGAAAAGGTTAAACAAAAAATCATCAAGGCCCTCAAGGCTGCCCAGGGAAAAACATTTGAGAATGACAGTGCCCTGGAAGAATTTGTGGACCGGGAACTTCCCTTTGCCGTCCGGGGATCCTATGGAGGAAACAGCGCCTGTGTCGAGATCCGCGGCGGGGATGAATATATCCTTTGCGACGCCGGAACGGGTCTTCGGAATTTCGGGCAGTCGGCAGCAAATGCGCGGGGTGAGTACAATATCTTTCTTTCTCATCTCCACTGGGATCACCTCCAGGGATTTCCTTTTTTTGCTCCCGCTTACATTCCCGGCAACCGGATAAAGATCTATGGCTGTAATCCCGGCATGGAACAGGCCTTTGTCGTCCAGCAGGGTCCGCTCTTTTTCCCAGTTCCCTTTAACGCCATGAGGGCGGAGATCACCTTCCATCCCCTGCAGCGCGATGTGGTCTATGAAATCGCCGGCGTCAAGGTGAGGGGAACGAAACAGCATCATCCCGGCGACTCTTATGGCTACCGTTTTGAGAGAGACGGGCAGAGCGTCGTTTATTCCACCGATTCAGAGCACAAGAAAGGGTCCGAGAGCCCTTTTTACGAATATCTGGATTTCATCAGAGAAACGGATCTCCTTATCTTCGATGCCCAGTATACCCTCCTTGACGCCATTGGAGATAAGGAAAACTGGGGTCATTCAAACAATATCCTCGCTGTGGAGCTGGCCGTCGAAGGCATGGTCAAACGCCTTTGTCTCTTCCATCATGAGCATACCTATGACGACGACGTTTTTGACGAGCTTCTTGAAGATACCCGTACCTATCTGAGGATTCTCTCCGAGACGAGTACGCTGGAGATTACAATGGCTTATGATGGTCTGGAGATTGAAATCTGAGGCCCGGCAAGATAATAGATGATGACTTTGACACGGAAACTTTCTTGACGGCTTGTGATCGACGCCGTTTTGGTGTATGGGCTTACCCAAGAGATAAATATAAAAATATAAAATCACAGGGGGATGCAAATGGCACAGCACAAAAAACACGAACGGAAAAGAGAAATTGACCGCCGCAGAAAGCGCCTGAAAGAACGCAACAGGGCGAGGGCGAAAGAGGCGCGCGCCGCGGGCGGGGATGTGAAAAAGGCAAAGGGGTAGTCTTTGCTCCCTTTCAGTAGGCCGGACGGGCACCGATACCCAGGGTAGTAGGCGCTTTGGACCATGTTCCCGTCTGGGTCGCCCCCGCCTGGCCTGCCCAGTTGCAGGTTTGGCAATAGACATTCGGGTTGGTGCTGGTAGTGACGGTGACGCCCGTATTGACCTGAACTAGATTGGCGCCGACATTGATGGTGGGCGACGTCAGGGAGACATTGCCGCTTCCCGTCGGGCCGGTGGCAAAAATTACCTTCCCCCCGCTAATATTCCCACCATAGAGCTTCAGCATCGTGTCGGCGTTCATGGCGGCCCCGCCGTAAATGTTCAGCACCCCCTGTTGCCCCAAAGCGCCGATCTTGATCGTGTCGGCGCGCAGGGCGGCCCCGCCCATTACATCGATGGCCCCGGCCATCCCGTTATTGCGGATATCAATCAAACCCTTGTCAGCGAGGATGTTGTAGCCATAGCCCAGACCGCCGACCTTTATTTTACCTCCCGCCGAGGTCAAGGTCACCCTGTTTGTGGTTTTGTCGGCGGGTGTGGAAGCCAGGATGGCGA
Source organism: Syntrophus sp. (in: bacteria) (assembly GCA_003451635.1). Classification (GTDB taxonomy): domain Bacteria; phylum Desulfobacterota; class Syntrophia; order Syntrophales; family UBA8958; genus UBA8958. Next base: position 9,271 of record DMAT01000432.1, read on the forward strand.
GGAGCTGGCCGCTGTCCTGGATGTCGATGGCCACCGCATCGGCGGCGGCAATGCCACTGGTAATATCGATCTGTCCCGGCTTGGAGGATGCCGTCCCCGTCCAGGGCGCGTAAGTCGTCTGCACCCTCCCTCCGATCGTTACCGGACCCTGGGCGTCGAGGATAATCGTCCCTCCCCCCGTCGGCTGGTTGTCCGTAAAGGTCTCGAGCAGGGCGCCGTTGGCCACTGTGATTCCCGCACCGGCCGTTATGCGGGTGTTGTCGGTTCCCCAGACCGTGCCGTAAATGTTCACGTTATTCTCTGCCGCCAGGGTCGTCTTGGCAAAACCGTCGATGTAGGCCCCGCTGCCCAGAGTGAGATCGCTGCCGCTCCCTTTGGCGTAGGCGAAGAATTCCTGGGAAGACCTGGATTTGTTTGTCCGGATGGCGATTGCCTCGCGGCGGAGCTGTTCCGCTTCGTCGGCGTCGTCACGGGTGTCCATTGCCGCAAGGTAATCCTGCCTGGCCAGTTCATCTAGTTGGTCCTGGGTGGATGTCTGTCCGACGAGATTGACATAGCGCGGGATGATGGCCGTGATGTTATCAGCGGCCGTCGTTTCCACCTGCCGGATGTAGCCGAGCCTGATCAGATCGTACCGGCTGAAGGGGGCGAAGTACTGGTAGCCGCCGCCGTTACCGCCCGCCGTGTTGAACTGGGGGTTGTTGCTGACCAGGGCGTAGGCCACGGGGAGGGGCCGGACAATTTCGTAAGTCATGATGTTGGTCCGGTAGTTGAATGTCCCCGTACTGCCGGAGGCGCGGTAGGGACCGACCTGGACAAGGCCGTTGTACGTCCGGGCATCGGGATTTCCCCCGGAAGCGGGGATGGCGGCAGTTTTCGTTGACAGGGGAGCAAAGTAGTTGGAGTCGGCCACGGCCGTGGCGTAGTCCGTTGATATGGACGTATTGTTGGAACCGTTAACGACCAGGTCGCCCACGTTTAGCGTCAGTTGGGTTTGCCATTTGTCGACGCCGTAATATTCTCCCGACCCCTGGGTAATCTTGGCCCGGTCCACTACGGAGATAGTGGGTACGGAGGCCGTTATGCTCTGGTTGATATTCAGCGGTCCGTTTATGGAGGTCAGGTTGAGGCTCGTCAGCGGTGATTTGACGGTTACGGACGAAGCGACGGTCATGCCTTCCCGGGAGGCCAGAGAAAGGGCGGTCGGTGACTCCGCCGTAAAGCTCCCCCCCAAGGTCAGGCTCTTGAAGGTGAAGTTCGTTACCGGAGAGATGGAGTCGTAATGGCTGTTAAAACGGACGTAATTGCTTTCGAAGGCATTCTCGGGAGCCCCCCAGAGGAAATTGGAAAACCCGCCGTTTCCGGAGCTCCAGAAGT
>DMAT01000213.1 GCA_003451635.1 Syntrophus sp. (in: bacteria)
TAATATCATTTAAATATTTAGATATTTCGGCCTTTGGCATAAGGAATTCCGAAGCAAAGGCGTTTGCTTCGTCCTCCATAATTTTTATGTCTGGTCTGCAAATTTTGTGCATGACGATGTGCCCCAGTTCATGTGCAAGGCTAAACCTCAACCGATCCGCAGAAGAATTGATATTGATAAAAAATAATGGGGGCAAGTCTGGAGGCCATTGGCTGGTGGCGTCAATAGCTTTTGTATCAAAATCAAATTCTATGATTATGCCACCAGCATCCTCTATGGTTTTTATTAAATTATTAACTGGCCCCTTGGGAAGTGACCATGTAGCCCTAAATGCACGGGCCACCTTTTCTACGTTACCATCGTATTCATCAATGTCAAAGGTGCAAAAAAGATTGTTCTTGATTTCGATAGCTCGCAACAGCCTTGCTAAGTGTATCCTGCGAATATTGATTTTCGCGCTTATTTTATCAAGAACCTTATCCGGTATATTTTTGCGTTTTCTATAATAGAGTTCCCCGATCATACTAATACCGTGACCGTAAATCGGTTCAGTAAAATAGAAAAACTCTCTTGGATAGTTTAAAGTATTTGACAATTTATCAAGCATATCTTCAGAAACACCCAAGAGACCACTTTCCATTTTTGAGATTTTACCCTGAGTAACGGATAGGCGATTTGCTAATTCTCCCTGGGTAAATCCACGCGATTCTCTGGCTATTCTGACAATATCGTGATTTACAATTTTATTCATTTTTCACTGCACCTTTTCCAAGATCACCCTTGATGATGATTCTTTCTTCCCTCGGAACAACCACCTGATCCATTACTATTTGTTCTGGTTGTATGTCATAAACCTTAGCCTCAATAGGTTCTAAATTATACGCCCAATAGTTCCTGTTAGCGCTCTGAGGATAAACGACAGATATGGCCTTTATTTCCGTCTGAATATTATTTAGCTGGTATCCAACGATAAATCTCTTCGGGGAAGGCACTTCTGGTATTTCTACTTGACAGAAAAAATCCAGTGTTTGCTGCGTTGGGATACAAGCAGCCTTGTTGTTCCTTAATTTCTTAAACCGGAGTACCACCTTATCCCCAAAGTTAATCAGGAACAATCTCTTCTTGTCAGAAATATATACGTTTTTTCTTCCCTGAAATTTTTGGCGAACATTATTAACTATGAAATCAAAAATAATACTGGCTCTCGAACGCGACGATACAATGTGCTTTATATCGTGAAAATAGGAATGATAATACTTCCATGCTGAAACGATGCACTCTTGGATTTCTTCCTGATATGGGGCAAGAACTTCTTTGGCTTGATCTTCGGTCGTGTTCATGATGAACAAGTCCTCCTGTAATTTATTTTAAAATACTTATACAGGAAGTCTTGTTAAAAATCAAGAAAAATATTCCAATAATTATTCCATGTGTTTTAGCAATGATATTAAGAATTTACAACTCTACTTCTTGTTTTCCCACCGTGCTTGAGCAGCCTTTTGCGCTATCTCTTTGCGCTTCTCAGGCGTAAGACTTTCAGCCCTGGCCTTGCCGCCCTTCTTTCCTCCGAGCCTACCTAAAGCGACGGCGGCGGGGTTCTTTGTTGATTCTGGTTCCTCAATAGGGTTTTCATCCGTAGCCGCCCGGACAATGGCATAGGCGAGTTGGTTCAGGTCGGCATACTTTGGAATCTTTGCTTTTTTCATGACCTGAGCGTAGCATAACCGCTCAAGCATTTCAAGAGGCAACTATTTCAAACTGAGACACTACCAAATACGGAATCACTGACTGATGCCGCAAGCATTACCCATGCCGTGACAGCTTACCCGTCTGCGTGAATTCCCTTCCTGTTTTTTGAAAGAATTTTTCTCCCCCAATCCATCTGACTTCGATAACTCGATGATGTATCTGTAGGGGACAAGTGCAGCTATGCACACTGGTCATTAACACAATCACATAATAAATACGTTGCCTTAAGTTTGGATTTGATCATTCAGTGTGCAGTAATGCAATATTGATCGGTATATGCCTTGGTTCCACAAAGGTGCTTACTTAAGAAAATTGTAAACAATAACAGATTGTTAAATCTGAATCCCGGTGCATTCCTCATCTCTGGCATAACTTATGTAAAGCGAAGCTGTTTCAAATTATTTCGATCAGTAAAGGAAAGAAACAATCATTATGAAATACTTAGGCCCCCGCTTTAAGCGAAAATACGGACAGGAGCAACCGGGTATACCTTTGGGTCCCTTCCGGATCAGATTCCCTTTTATCCATTACCGATTTGAAATCGCCGACTACACTCAGGGATTGATCATGTGTGCCGTCTGTCTCGGTATCATTCCGATCCTCCAGGAATATCTTGGCATGCCTTTTGAGGTTGCGATTACCGTCGTGATCCTCAACGGCTTTCTCTATTTGTGGCATGCCCATCTCGGCGATCCGGTTGTTCCCGGCTGGATCACCCCTGCCATTCCCCTCGTACTCCTGTGGCTGAAGACATTTCCCGAAGGGGTGCCGCGAATGCACGCTTTGATCGCCTTCGAATTCGAACTGGGCCTATTCTCCTTTATCCTCGGTTCCACCGGCCTGGCTAAAAGGTTTGTCAATCTTATTCCCGACGCCTTGAAGGCGGGAATACTCTTGGGCGCCGGGATTGCAGCGGTCAGGCTGGTCTTTGAACAAGGCGGGCGTTTTGATATGTATCCCTGGACGATCACCATTGCCATCGGCTTTGCCTTTTACGTCCTTTTTTCCAACCATTTCAAAATTCTGCGTTCCAAATACCGGGCCTTCAGATATTTGGCGAATCTCGGCCTTATGCCGGCCCTGCTGCTGGCCATTGTCATCGCTCCCCTCTTGGGCGAGCTTCCATGGCCGAATGTGACATGGGGTTTCACTATCCCCCAGTTTTCCACCCTGTTTACGCAATGGACGCCATTTTCACAGAGAATCGGATTCCCGCCGCTCTCTTTTTATGCGTCAGCCGTACCATTGGTTGCCGCTGTCTATGTCGTCCTTTTCGGTGAATTGATTCAGGCTGATGCCCTCATTGAGGAAGCCCGGACGTTTCGTGGCGGCGATGAGGACATTCATTTCGATGCCAACCGTAACAACATCATTGTCGGGATGCGGGAAATCACCATGTCCTTCTTTGGTCCCGACATATCGATGTGTGGTCCCATGTGGGCGGCCATGCAAGTTGTCGAATGTGAACGCTACAAGCATGGTCCGGAGGCCATGGACAGCCTTTACGGGGGTGTTGGGTCCTTTCGTCTGGGGACCTTCACGGGTTACTTCATCTCTCCCATCGTGACGCTGGTGAAACCGATTCTCCCGATTGCCCTGTCCCTGACCATGTTGGTACAAGGTTATGTTGCCGTCCGTGTGGGCATCCTGAAGGCCCGGACCTTCAATGATCTTGGCGTTGCCGGCATCGTCGCGGCCGTACTGCTTTCCCGGGGCGCCGGTTATGCCTTTGCCGTGGGTATAATTCTTTGCATCCTGATTTACGGTAAGGACTTTTTCCGCAATTGGGCAGGGTACAACAAGACCACCGACCCGGTGTTCAACAGCAGAATTGATGATAAGTAATTTTTCCTGAAAATGCTGATTAAATAAACGCTAGAAGAATTTAGAGTTTGGGATGCAGACGTTGCCTGGAGTGCTTAACATATTAGATTCTCATTCCAATTGCTATAAGCAGCTCTCATTTTCCTTCAATGGCACCCTAATTTTTATAATTTTCGGCAGTGTTTAGGGAGCTCTTCACGCATGTTTCACCAATGCTTACATAAATTATCCGTGTTGATTTGCATCGGTATCATTATGTCCCTAATCGGGTGCGCATCAGTTGCTACTGATCGCAGAAAAGAGGGCTTCGACGCACTCCAGAGGGGCTTTACGTCACTGCCGGAAACACCTGATCTTCATGAGGTCATCATATTAAAAGAAGTAAAGGTCCATATTGTGGGATCCCGTAAACTGTTCAACTGGGATGTGGCTGCGGCCTATGGCTCTCCTATAGCCGCTTACGCCAATACCGACAATGAGATGTGGATTGTAGGGAAAACGGTTAAGGGTAGAATCATCGTCAATCAGGCAATACTCGGGCATGAATTGGGGCACCTCCTAAATTTCAAAGAAAACAGAGTTGCCAACCCGGACGAGTTGGATGGGCTGGGCCTCTAAGTAGCAAACCTTTAATCAATTACCGCGATAAGCGATAAATTATAGTCATAATAAGAAAGGAGTCAAGAAGATCATGTCATTAAAATCCCCGGAGCAATACGAAGAGAGCCTGCGCAAGATGAATCTGAAAGTATACCTGATGGGTGAGTTGGTCCAGTGTGTCGTCGATCATCCGATAATCAGACCATCGATGAACTCGGTGAAAATGACCTATGCCTTGGCCATGGATCCGGCGTATGAGGCGTTGATGACTGCCACATCCCACCTGACAGGAAGGGAGATAAATCGCTTCTGCCATCTTCACCAGAACGCCGCGGATCTGGTGAAAAAGGTCAAGATGCAACGGCTCCTGGGGCAGAAAACGGGGGCCTGCTTTCAGCGTTGCGTGGGCATGGATGCCATCAATGCCGTGGACAGTACAACCTTTGAAATGGACAGAAAACTGGGCACCCAGTACCATGAGCGGTTTACCGCGTTTCTACGTATGATGCAGGATGAGGACCTGACGGTGGACGGCGCCATGACGGACCCTAAAGGCGACCGTGGGCAGTCGCCGGGCAAACAGGCCGATCCCGACCTGTTCGTCCGGGTGGTGGAAAAGAATAAAGACGGGATCATCGTCCGTGGCGCCAAGGCTCACCAGACCGGGGCGGTAAATTCGCACTGGATCCTCGTGATGCCCACCGTGACCATGACCCAGGAGGATTCCGACTTTGCCCTGTCTTTCGCTGCCCCTGCCGATGCCCCTGGAATCTTCTACATCTATGGGCGCCAATCCTGCGATACCCGCAGGCTCGAAGGCGGTGATATTGATGTGGGTAACAGGGAGTTCGGCGGTCATGAGGCCCTCATGGTTTTCGAAAATCTTTTCGTTCCCTGGGAAAACGTTTTCATGTGCGGCGAGTATGAGTTCAGCGGCACCTTGGTGGAGAGATTTGCGGGATACCACCGCCAGAGCTACGGCGGCTGCAAGGTAGGTGTCGGCGATGTTCTCATCGGGGCCGCCGCCCTTGCAGCCGATTACAATGGCGCCAACAAGGCATCTCATGTCAAGGACAAACTCATTGAGATGATGCATTTGAACGAAACCCTCTATGCCTGTGGTATTGCCTGCTCCGCCGAGGGTGCCGGGACCGCTTCCGGTACATATCTGATCGACCTGCTGCTTGCCAATGTCTGTAAGCAGAATGTTACTAGGTTTCCCTATGAGATCGCCAGGCTTGCAGAAGACATCGCCGGCGGCCTCATGGTGACCATGCCTTCCGAACGGGACCTGAAACACCCGGAAATCGGGAAGTATGTAGATAAGTATTTTCGCGGTGTGCCCTCCGTGCCCACCGAGCACCGCTGCCGGATCCTCCGGCTTATCGAGAACATTACTCTCGGCACGGCTGCCGTGGGCTACCGGACCGAGTCCATGCATGGAGCCGGCTCACCCCAGGCCCAGAGGATAATGATCTCCCGTCAGGGTAACCTGGAGCACAAGAAGGAACTGGCCAGACATTTGGCCGGCATAACATCAAAATAAAGCAATCCCTCGCCTCCCCGCTCGAGCGGGGAGGAATGGCGATGCCATGGATAAAGATGAGGACCTCATGGCAGGGAAAGAAACCAAGGAAGAGAGACATGGTATGCAAGACTGGAGGAAGATCTTTCAAAAGAAGGTCGTGACTGCTGAAGAAGCGCTGAAATTAGTTAAAAACGGGGACAGGGTCGTCTTTGGTCACGCCTGTGGCGAGCCTACTTGCCTGGTGGAGGCCTTGGTGGCAAGGGCCCCGGAGCTGAAAAATGTGGAAATCGTCCATATGGTAGCCATGGGACCGGCCCGTTATGCCCAACCGGGCATGGAGGGCAGCTTTCGCCACAATGCCCTTTTTGTGGGCGGAACAACACGGAACTCCATCAAAGGTGGACTGGCTGAATATACGCCCTGTTTCTTCTCTCAGATCCCCCGGCTTTTCACGCAGGGAATCATGCCTGTGGATGTCGCCCTGATCCAGATTGCGCCGCCGGATCGGGAAGGATTCTGCAGTATGGGGATATCCGTAGATTATACCAGTGCCGCCGCCAAGGCGGCCCATGTTGTTATTGCCCAAATCAATCGCTTCATGCCCCGGACGGCCGGTACAAAGATTCACCTGGACCAGATTGACTTCATCGTCGAAAATGATGAGGCCATTATCGAGTTGAAGCCAGCCAAGATAGGTCCGGTGGAAGCTGCCATCGGCAAAAATATCGCCCCTTTGATAGACGACGGATCTACTTTGCAACTTGGTATCGGTGCTATCCCCGATGCCGTCCTGCTTTTCCTGCAGGACAAGAAAGACTTGGGTATACACTCGGAGATGTTCTCCGACGGCGTCTTGACCCTGGCTGAGTCCGGGGTGGTGAACAACCGCAAGAAAACCATCAATAACGGCAAGTACGTTGCCACATTCCTCATGGGTACGCGCAGGCTATATGACTTTGTTGACGGCAACCAGGATATTTTCATGCAGCCGGTGGACTATGTCAACGATCCCTTGATAATAGGGCAACACGAAAATATGGTTTCCATCAATTCATGTCTCCAGATTGATGTAATGGGTCAGGTCAATGCCGAGATGATTGGCCGGAATCAGTTCAGCGGGGTAGGGGGACAGGTTGATTTCATTCGCGGAGTAAGTCGTTCTCCCGGTGGAAAAGCAATCATTGCCCTCCCCAGCACCGCCGGCGGCGGCAAGATTTCCCGGATTGTCTGCGAGCTTGACCGCGGGGCTGCCGTGACCACATCGAGAAACGATGTCTACTTGGTCGCGACCGAATACGGGGTAGTGGACTTGCGGGGTAAATGCATCCGGGAAAGGGCTAAGGCCCTGATCGGCATCGGGCATCCCGAATTTAGGGAATTGCTGACGGAGCAGGCCCGCAATTATGGTATTATCTGACACGCCGTGAGTGTCGCCCCCGATTCTTTCTCATTGTCGGGCGCACACTGTAATGAAGGAACGGTATTTATGAACCATCATCTCGGGCAGATTGCCGTGGGCAGCCGCGGAACCCTGACAACATATGCAATGATTGAGGTAAGCATGATGAGGAAACTATTACATAATATGCTTGACTTCATTGCCGACAAATAATATTGCTGCCGATAGAAGTGGACTAAATAAATCGGATTCGGGAAAGGGAACTCAGGAATGAAGGAAGACCCGAAAGAATCAGTTATTGAGGGCAATTTCCATTTTCCCTCCGACGATCCGATCTACGAAATCCATTTCCCTCAGCACCCGGTTGTCCCAGGCAGTCTTATCGTCCATGCCTTCCTGCGGGCCTTGGAGGAAGGAGGCCTGCCCATTGATGGCCTCTACATTGAAAAATTTTCGTTCCGGGAGTTTCTCTCCCCGGGGACGTACCAGTTTAAAATAGAGCGTCGGGTCGGCGGCATGGAGTGCCGCATAATAAAAGACGGGAAAAAATTCGCCGCAGGGACGCTGAAATATGGAGCTTAAATTTGTCGGGCGGCGAGCTCTGGTTCTGGGCGGGACATGCGATCTGGCCATTACCCTGGCCAAGATTATGATCGGATCGTCAATTCTTCCGATCCTGACCTACCGGGATGAAGAGGGACGGAATTCAATCCGGCAGTCCCTTGGGCAATGGGGAAATAAATTTGAAACATCATTCATCAAACTTGGCGACAATAAGTCGCTCGAACGGCTTTTTTCCGGCGAGGCGGCCGATATCGACTTCCTGGTGGATTTTGCACAGGGTGATTACGAGGTCTTTGTCGCCGCCGCGAATGAAGATGAAGTTCATAGCTACTTTGCCGAAAACGTGGCCTTCCGGGCAGAAGTCCTGAAGAAGGCAGCAAGGGTAATGCTAAAGAAAAAAAATGGGCGAATGGTCTTTGTATCCTCGGCGGCGGCTGTACGGGCGAACCCGGGGCAGGGCTTTTATGCGGCGGCGAAACTGGCCTCGGAGCAGCTATACAAGAATATCGGGATAGAACTCGGCCGGCGCGGGATCACCTCGGTCACGCTCAGGCCCGGATATATTGATGCCGGCCGGGGCGGACGGTTTCTCCGGGAACGGGGCGATGAGCTTCTCAAAAGAATTCCCGTTGGGAGGCCGCTCAGCAGCTCCGAAGTGGCCGGGATGATTATGTTCCTGCTGAGTGAGACAGCTCAAGGCATAAACGCGACCGAAATAATTATGGATGGAGGGCTTACTCAATCAAAATGAACCACCAGCATAGTGATGCACTTGAAAAGATCAGGGCGATGCTCGAAGAGATACTCGATCTGGAAGGGAAGGAAATCTCGGAGGGGACATATCTTTATCGCGACCTGGGCGCCGAATCTATGGACCTGCTGGAACTCGCGGTTGCCCTCAACCAGGGCTTCGGGGTCAAGGTGCAGGATGAGCACGTATTTCTCTGGAGGCTCAGGTTCTATCTGGTCGAGGCCCGGAAAAACGGCACCGATGCCCTTTCACACCTTGCCGGGAAATACCCGTTCCTTGATTCCGGGAGGATAGCCGAGATACTTGACGACCTCGATGAAGGTCCCGTACTCAAGGTGAAGGACATCATCAGTTATGTGGAATACCAGGCCGGTATAATAGCGGGCGGACGGGCCGATGGCTTATCTGGATGAACTTATATTCCGCAGGCGGAGTGTCAGGAAATTCAAGCCTGATCCGCCGCCGGTGGAATGGATCGAAAATATGGTACTCTGCGGCGCCCGGTCGCCTTCCCCCCGTAACAGCCAGCCCGTCCGGTTTATCCGTCTTGAATCGGCCCAGCCCAGGGAGCGGCTCCACGACGCAATGAACGAAGGGCGACGGCGCCTGCTGTCGCAAATCGAACAGGCGGGTGGGGCAAAGAAACTCAGGAACTATGTGAACAGCTATTTCAGATTCTCCGAATTTATGTTCGAGGCGCCTGTCATCATGTGCCTCGGGACATCGGATGAGGGGAATGACCGGGAAAACACCCGGCAAGGCGGGGCGGAAATCGATGAACCCGGCCGCAGGAGGAGAGACCTGGACATCACGGTGGGCCTGGCGGCCAAGGGCTATCTGCTAAAAGGTGAAGAGCTGGGGCTGGCATCCTGTATCCTGACCGCGCCCCTGCTTTATATAAGTAGGCCGGAATATGTATTGGGTCTCGATGGCTTAGACATCAGGTGCTTTATCGTATCGGGCTGGAGAGCTGAAGACCCTCCGCCCCTGGAAAGAAAATCCAGTGCCGAAATCTATCGGGTATTGTAATGGGACGACGGGTAGTCATAACCTCTTTTGGCATTGTTTCCTCACTCGGTTCATCAGAAGAAGTTATCCTGGAGAGCTTCCGTGCCGGGAGGACTGCATTCGCTTTGTCCACCTTTTATCCGGAACTGCCCGTCTGCCCGGTTGAGGGGTTCAACGTCCGGTATTATACGGGTCCCTGCAAGGAACTAAGATACCTGAACCGAGGGGCTCAGTTCTCCGTAGCCTCCGCTCTGGCTGCGATTAAACATTCCGGCCTCGGGAAGGACTGTCTGGCTAAGGCGGGCCTGTTTGTCGGGGCTGCCCCGAACCTCGACATCGGCGGGGAGTTCCCCGAAATACACGACGGGAAGATGGATAGGGACGATCTCCAGGCTCTCTGGATACTGAGGTTTCTCCCCAATACAGCGGCATCCCTTATTTCCAGGCTGACCGGGATCAGGGGGGAAAACATGACCGTCTGCACAGCCTGCGCCGCCACGCTGCAAGCAATCGGCGAGGCATTCACCCGCATCAAAGCAGGCCGGCTCGATCTAGCCCTGGCTGGCGGCGGCAATTCCAGTCTCAGTCCGGGCGGCCTGCTGGCCTACAAAAAGCTGGGAGCTCTATACAGCGGCGAAAAGGGACCGGCCTTGGCCATGCGCCCCTTCGACAGTGAACGCGGCGGCTTTGTGGCGGGTGAGGGGGGGGGCTTTTTTGTTCTGGAAGAGCTTGAGCGCGCCCGCGAACGCGGCGCCCATATATATGCAGAGATCTGTGGTTACGGCTGTTCGCTTGATGCGTTCGGGATGGTTGCCCCGGCACCAGACGGGGAAAGCGGGCGCGCCGCCGTCCTTAGCGCCCTTGGGGAAGCAAAAATCACGGGCAGCGAGATCGGCCTGATCAGCTCCCATGGGACAAGCACAATCCTCAACGATGAGGCGGAAAAACTGATCATTGAGAGTATCCAGGGCGCTGGCCGGCCGCCCGTCATCGCCCTGAAGTCCTGGACAGGGCATTGCGCGGCGGCATGCGGGGCAGTGGAGCTGGCGCTTTCGATCATCCTGATGAAAAACTCCCTGCTTCCGGAGATCAGGAACCTAAGAGAGCCGTGCAGTAATAAAATAGATTTCATCAGAGAACCGCGAACGGCATCTTTTTCGAGCATCCTGATTGAGAATTTCGGCTTCGGAGGGCAGAACTGCGCCCTTGTCCTGAGAGGACCTGAATGAAGGATCCTGGAATTACCATTTGTTCCGGGATGAGCGGTTTCGTCTTAATAGACAGAATCATCGAAATCGGACCGGACAAGATAATGGCAGGCAAGGCGATGAAACGGGCTCCAATCTTTTCCGGCATCGAAGCGCTGGCCCAGGCGGGTGCGCTGCATACCCGCTATCTAAATGATTTTGACAGGCATGCATTCCTTCTGAAGATACAACGGTGCTCGCTGCCGCCCGGCCGCGAACTTGATGGAGAGTTCCTGATCAGGGGAGTATTGGCGGGCCGGAGCGCGGCATCCTTTTTATACCGTCTGTGCCTGGAAAAAAACGGGTGGCCGGCAATGGAGGGTGAATTCCTTATCGGCACCGTTGCATACGATTTCCGGTTCCCGAGGGGAATTCTGGAAAAGCGCTACCGGGATCTATTTGCGTGCTTGATCGATACAAAACCCCTGCCATCGCGAATGTTGCCATAGTGTAGCGTATTACGGGAGCCGACAAACGTCCTGGCCCGGGCTGGCATTGATCACAACAACGCCCTCGTATGACTTTCGACAGCCGGGCAGCGGGAATTCGTATGAGGGCCGGTCAGAAGGTCGTAAGCAGCGGCTTCCCGTGCAACACTGCATTTGTTGTATTTCCACACAAGCGCCGTTTCCCCTTGCCAGGCTTATGATACACCACTACTCCCCATTCGTACTCCGTGTTATGGCGCAACATCCCTGGATTCTTCTCCTTAGCCTCAATCGCTCACCCGTGGCAAGGCATCTCAAATAAATAATTATTACCGCATGTTATCTAAATATTGCCGGTGAATCGCTATCATGGCATGCTTATTGGAGTAAGCTGTCTGCATTACCTACCTCTGGGCGGGATTGATTTAAGGAAGGGGGCGTAAATCTAATGGAAATTTAGATTATGCACCCCTTCCTTAATCGATCTCGGCCGGATGTTTATGGTTTGTTAATCATCAAGCAACGGATCTTGAGGGATTTATCAGGGAGGATTTATGGCTAACGTGAGCAGACAGTATGAATGTGCCTTACCTTACTGCGTAGGTAAAAAGATGGATAGAACAACGATGAGATGGATGATCTGCATCTCTGTCATCAGCATAATCTTAAGTTTCTTGTTAACAACCGGGATCAACGCCGTGTCGGACTGGAACAGCATGTTGTATGGTTATGAAAATTCAGCATATCGTACCGTTGTTATTGAAAAACACTACCAGGCACCGCAAGGAGATGGTTGGCGAGGAGGGACAAGCTATTATAATCAAGCCCCGAGACAATTAGGGTATCAACTTCCGTAGATCACAAATACTAATAGCAGCGTGGATATTTATATCATCCGGGGTGAATGAGAACAACGCCTGGACTTAGGCGCGATGATGATAATGTTCATCTGTCAGCTTTTGAAGTCCCGATGGAAACAAGGAGGGAAGCGTTTGCTGGGTATCGATAAAATACCGGTTGTCAGGGATGGCGAAAGAACTCACATGTGCGATGAGGGGCTGTATATTAAAAACAACAGCAACCGCGAACGAATGGAGGAAATAATCCGGGCGCACAAGCTTGAGTCGCTAGGGGTGCTGGCCGGCGGGATTGCCCATGATTTTAATAATCTAATGGCCATTGTGATGGGCTATATTTATCTTGCCCTTATCGATCTGTCTCCTGAACATGCATCACGGCAGCTGCTTTTAGGCGCCATCAGCAGTATTGAGCAGACAAAAGATCTGACCAGCAGGCTAATCACATTTTCCCAAGGTGGGGCGCCCCATAGGAAAATATCGAATATTCCGGAAATAATCCAAAAGGCCGTATCCCATGCCCTGAAGAGTGCGGACATCGGCGTGGATTTCGATTTCACGGATGATATTTGGTCTGCCGAGGTAGACGAATATCAGATTAGGCAGTGTTTCCACAATATAACCACAAATGCCGTGGAGGCCATGCCGGAAGGAGGAAAACTGACGATTAGTACCGTAAACACACTGCTAAATGATGATCAAGGTCTTGATCTAAAGGAAGGGGCGTATCTCAAAATCACCTTTGCCGATGAGGGGATCGGCATTCCCGAGGAAAGCCTGGGCAAGGTTTTTGATCCCTATTTTACGACAAAGGAGATGGGGTCTCATAAGGGGGTGGGATTGGGATTGGCCGTCTGTTATTCCGTTCTGAGGAAGCATGACGGCTATATCACGGTTGAATCTCAACAAGGGGAAGGAACTACCTTTATCCTTTACCTTCCGGCACGGATGGACTTGTGATGGTCAGTCCTTGATAAGGTATTGCTTTTGACGGTTCGGGGTATATGGGGGATGTTTTTGCCTGTCAAAGGATCTTTTGCAATACTGGAAATTGTAAAAGTTGAAAGATGGATAATTAATCAACGGAAGATGATGATAATTGCACCCTAAAGGCTTAACTAATTGTCTCCCGAATATTCTGGAATAGTTGGCCTTATTTTTCGGACCCTGCGTTATCGGAACTATCGCCTGTTCTTTGCCGGTCAATGCATTTCTCTGATCGGTAACTGGGTGCAGCAGATTGCTTTGGGTTGGCTTGTATATCGTTTGACGGACTCGGTCTTGTTCCTTGGGATCGTCGCTTTTGCCGTTCAATTTCCCACTTTTCTTTTTTCACCTCTAGCCGGTGTTTTCTCAGATCGTTGGAACCGCCGTCGAACCCTGGTTCTGACCCAAGGCCTGTCCATGCTGCAGGCCTTGAGTTTAGCAGTGCTTGTCCTAACCGGCACGATTGCCGTTTGGCATATTATTCTGCTAAGCTTATCTCTTGGCTGTGTTAATGCCATTGATATTCCCACACGTCAGTCATTTGTTATCCATATGATCGAAGAAAAAAAAGATTTAAGTAATGCCATCGCTTTAAACTCCGCCATTTTCACCGGGGCAACCTTCGTTGGTCCTGCCTTAGCGGGCCTTTTAATCACCCTGTTCGGCGAAGGGATCTGTTTTCTCCTCAACGGGGTAAGTTATATCGCTGTGATTGCCGCCCTACTTTCCATGAATGTCTCACGGATCGCTCCGGAAAGAAAGAATACGAACATCTTTCAGGAACTAAAAGAAGGATTAAATTATGCCTTTGATTTCAAACCCATCAGGTTCATCCTCCTCTTGCTTGCCTTAACGAGTTTTATGGGAGTGCCTTACACCGTCCTGATGCCTGCTTTTGCCCGGGACATTTTACATAGCGGTCCCCACACCCTTGGCTTCCTGATGTCGGCATCCGGTGCCGGCGCTTTGATCGGCGCGATCTATCTCGCGGCCCGCAAATCCATCCTTGGTTTAGGAAGAATCATTCCTCTGGCATCAGGCATCTTCGGTGCGGGTTTGATTGGGTTTTCACTTTATCCTGTCTTTTGGCTTTCTTTACTATTGATGACTATCATCGGCTTCGGCGCCGTGGTCCAGGTAGCATCCAGCAATACGTTGTTACAGACCATCGTGGAGGACAATAAGCGGGGACGGGTGATGAGCTTATTTGCGGTCTCATTTATGGGGATGGCGCCTCTGGGCAGTTTAATGGCCGGGACATTGGCAGGAATAATAGGCATTACGACGTCAATTATGTTCGGAGGAATCTGTTGTATTATGGGCGCGATCTTTTTTGCGAGAAAACTCTCTCTATTAAGATCCATTATCCGACCAATTTATGCGGATAATGGCATCGTCAACCTCAATTAAAGTCAGTAATGTCCGATTTGAGAATCTGGCGTTGACGGCGCAAAACGAATAAGAATTTTGGCATCATATTTAAAACAGATGGAGGATTAAACGGATGTTGGTCGCAGTTCGATCTTTGGCAGTAGTTATTATAATGGTGTTTTCCCTCAATCCCCTCTTTGCCGGGGATATTCCCCTGAGCGCGTTGAGCGATTTGAACAATTTTGCCAAACAAATGGTTGAAAAACGCTCTCTATCGGCAGGATATCCCGTCAATCAGAATACTGAGCTCAAAGAGTTCTATCAATGGTACATTAACTCCGGGCTTGCCGAGCTTGCCATGAACAATGTCGGAAATCCACGCAAGCCAAGCCCCTATCAGCTCAGCACCCACAAGTACGAAAATGAGGTAGTTGATTTTTTTGCGCCCTTATACGGCTTTAACAAAAATGAATCATGGGGGATTGTCACCTTCAGCGGGACGGATGGCAATAATCACGGCGTATATTTCGGAGCCAAGTACCTTCTGGCGAAAACGAGGATGAAACCGGTGGTCTATGTATCC
>DMAT01000181.1 GCA_003451635.1 Syntrophus sp. (in: bacteria)
GAACTACGTACCATGACCTTTCTCCCCCAGTGGCTCCCCCAGGCCCAATTTGCCGGCTATTATGTCGCATATGAAAAGGGCTTCTATCGTAAACAGGGGATTGACCTGAAGATCCTCAAGGGCGGTCCGGACTTTCCCGCCGCCGAGATGCTTGGCAAAAATCGGGCTGATTTTACCACCATGTTTCTTTCCGAAGCGATCGAACAGCGTGACAAAAAGATCCGTCTGGTCAATATCGGTCAGCTCATGCAGCGTTCCGGGTTCATCCTCGTTGCCAAAAAGGGGAGCGGCATCTCCAAACCATCGGATTTTCAAAACAAAAAAGTAAGCATGTGGCCAAATTTCCAGGTTCAACCCCTGGCCTTTTTCCGCAAATACGGCATCGATGTCAAACCTGTTTCCCAGGGGGCAACGGTCAATCTGTTTCTGAGAGGAGGAGTCGATGCCGCTTCCGCCATGTGGTACAACGAGTATCACACCATCATCAACTCCGGAATCAATGAAGATGAGCTGACTACTTTCTTTTTTGACCGGTATGGCCTCAATTTTCCCGAAGATGGGATTTATGTCCTCAAAGAAACCTACGAGCGGGACCGGGAGATCTGCGGCAAGTTCGTCAAGGCCTCCCTAGCAGGTTGGCAGTACGCCTTTGAACATCCCGACGAGGCCACAGACATCGTCATGAAATATATCAAAGACGCCCATGCCGGGGGCAACCGGATCCATCAGCGCTGGATGCTCGCCAGAATGAAGGACCTGATGCAACCCGTCGATCCCAAAGTTCCCATCGGCGCCCTCAACCAAAAAGATTACGCTACGGTTGCCGGAGAATTGCAGAAAAGCGGTCTCATCCGGACAATCCTCCCCTTCGGTGAGTTCTATGCCCCTTGCCTTGAATAATCTCAAAGCGACCGGAAAGGGAGGGCTGGCCTTCCGGATGTCCCTCTTCATACTGTCCAGCACGGCCTGCATCTTTATTGCGGCCTTTGGTTACAGTTATTACTATTCCCGAAACCAGATCCTCGCCGATGTGGAAAAAAATGCTGAAATTGTAACCATCGCCACGGTAAGCAAGATCGAGGTTGTCCTCAATGGCGTGGAAAAGGTTCCCTCCTATCTCGCCCGCTCCCTTGGGAGTTCAAAACCGGCGCTTCCGGAACTTCAGAAACAGATCATCGACCTGCTGCAAACCAATCCCGAGATCTTCGGTTCCGCCGTCGCCTATGAGCCCTATGCCTTCGACAGGAAAGCTTTGTATTCCGCCCCATATATCTGCCGGGGACCATACGGCGGCCTCGTTCCGTCCTTTTTAGGAAACAACGAATATCAGTACTTTTTTCTGGACTGGTATCAGATCCCCAAAGAGCTGGCCAAACCGGTCTGGAGCGAGCCCTACTTCGATGAAGGGGCAGGAAACATAATGATGTCAACCTATTCCGTCCCATTCTACAACTATAAAGACGGAAAGCAGATCTTCACCGGGGTCGTCACCGCCGACATCTCTCTGGAATGGCTGATGGAGACGATCAGGAAGATATCATCCCATCAATCAAGTTACTCCTTTCTCATCTCCCGCAATGGCGTCTTCGTTTCCCACCCGAACAAGGACTATATAATGCGGGAAAGCATCTTCAGCATCGCAGAAGCCAAGAATGATAATGGTTTAAGGGAGATCGGCAGGGATATGATCCGGGGGGGAAAAGGGTTTGTGACCCTGAAGAATCATTTCGCCGGGCAGAAGTCCTGGATGTACTATGCCCCCCTGCCCTCCCTGGGGTGGTCGATCGGGGTTGTTTTTCCGGAAGACAGGCTATTTGCAGGCATCGGCAAGCTCGGCGCCATCATTATGTTGATCGGCGGCGCCGGTTTTCTTGCCCTCCTGGTCATCATCATCACGATTTCCGGAACGATTACCAAACCCCTCCGCGTCCTGGCCGGCAAGGCGGGGGAAATCGCCCGGGGCAATCTGGAAGTGGAGGTTCCCACGGTCAGATCCCATGACGAAGTGGCCGCCCTTTCAAACTCCTTCAACAATATGAAGGATGCCCTGAAGGAGTACATCAGCAATCTTGCCGAAACTACCGCCGCCAAAGAACGGATCGAGAGTGAACTAAAGATTGCCCATACAATCCAAATGAGTTTTCTTCCCAAGCGTTTTCCGCCCTTTCCGGAAAAGGAGGAATTTGAAATCTTTGCGGCCCTGGAACCGGCCAAGGAAGTGGGGGGCGATCTCTATGATTTCTTCCTGATTGACGAAGAACACGTATTCTTTTCCATCGGCGACGTCTCCGGCAAGGGGGTGCCGGCGGCCCTGTTCATGGCCGTCACCAAAACCCTGATGAAGGGGATCTGCAGCCAGGCGGTTTTCCCTTCCATGGCCATGTCCAACGTAAACCAGGAGCTCTGCAAGGATAACGACTCATCTATGTTTGTCACCGTATTTTGCGGCATCCTGAACTTCAAAACCGGGGAACTCCTATTCGCAAATGCCGGCCATAATCTCCCGGTCCTGATTTCTGCAAGCGGTGAAATTAGCTGGCTGGAGTCCCCGCCGGGTTTCCTCCTGGGAATCGTTGAAGACGCCGAATTTGAAACCTCCCGGATGATCATGACTCCCGGCGACACTCTGTTCCTCTATACCGACGGGGTGACGGAGGCCATGAATCTTCAGCAGGAGTTTTTTTCCGACCCAACCCTGCTCGAGACTATCGCCCGGTGCCCGGACCAGCGGACACCGGAAGCGATCATTGACTGCGTAATGAAGGCCGTCAAGGCGTTTACCGGCGAAGAACCCCAATCAGACGACATCACCATGCTCGCCCTGCATTATCGGGTTAAGGGAACAGGGAAAGGAATGCATTAGATAATTCCCATATGCGCGCCCTTTTTATCGAAAAGGTATGCGACCTGCGAATTGAACGGCACCCCCTGACGCCGGGTCATGCACCTGATCCCGTGGTTACAGCCGATGAGATCGTTCTGAAGGTAGGGGCCTGCGGCGTCTGTCACACCGAACTTGATGAAATCGAAGGCCGCACGCCACCGTCGTTTTTCCCGGTGATTCCCGGCCACCAGGTCGTGGGACGGGTAGTCGAGAGAGGGGCCAGGGTAACCCGGCTCCAGATCGGCGACCGTGTCGGTGTGGGCTGGATATTTTCCGCCTGTGGGGTATGCACCTGGTGCCGCACGGATCGAGAGAATCTGTGTGAACAATTCCGCGCCACCGGCCGGGATGCTCACGGCGGCTACGCGGAATTTATCAGGGTTCGGGAGGCTTTCGCCATTCCCATCCCGGCGGAACTTTCAGACAGCGAGGCGGCCCCCTTACTGTGCGCAGGGGCTATCGGCTACCGGTCTCTGCGACTGGCAGGTATTCAGGACGGCCAAACCCTGGGACTGACCGGCTTCGGAGCTTCCGCACACCTTGTATTGAAAATGGTCCGTCACCAATATCCGAAATCGGATGTATTTGTCTTTGCCCGGAGCGAGCAGGAACGACTATTTGCTCGGGAATTGGGCGCCGCCTGGTCGGGGGACACGGAGGATACCCCGCCGGAGCTGCTCGATGCCATCATTGACACCACCCCCGTTTGGCGACCCATCGTCACCGCCCTGAAAAACCTCAAAAGCGGCGGTCGGCTGGTCATCAATGCCATCCGGAAGGAAGACGCAGACAAGGACAGCCTCCTGGGGTTGGATTACCCCCACCACCTATGGCTGGAAAAGGAAATCAAGAGTGTGGCCAACGTTACCCGCCGGGATATTCGGGAATGCCTCGATCTTGCCGCCCGCATCCCCATCAAACCGGAATACCGGGAATATGCCCTGGAAGACGCGAATCAGGCTTTGCTGGAACTCAAGGAACAGAAAATCCGGGGGGCCAAGGTCCTCAGGATATAAATCGTGAAAACGGTATAACGCTCTCCCAAAACCAGACAGAGCAACAAGGTGCATTTTAGTCTGCTAAGGGCTACGATGCTGACTTCAAAGCGATAAACCCCAGTTGCTGAGGGCTTATTGAATCCTGGTCGAAACATACAAGGGTTCAATTTATTTCTTCCTGCAAACATGGGCCTGCCTCCACTATAGGTCAGGAGAGACTTAGAAATCCATTTTTCAGGTGACGATCTCCAAGATAAAAAAATATAGTGGAAGTAACTTATGAATCGAGATATGGCCAATATCGTTATTTATTTATCTTATTTCTTCGGGTTAGGTTCCCTGATTCTGTTTGGGATTTTCCTTTTTAATGGCTCATTTGAAATAATTGATTTGCATCTGACAGGGAACCAGGCGCTTATATTCAATGTAGGCCTGTCCCTGTTGTTTTTCATACAGCATAGCGTAATGATCAGGCAAGGTTTCAGAAAGAAGCTCTATTCGCTAATACCTGAGGAATACTACAACGCTTTTTATTCCATTTCTTCGGGCATGGCTCTCTTTGCGGTGGTTGTACCGTGGCAAAAGGTCCCACCGACGATTTTGTCTGCTGAAGGCACCTTTTACTGGATGCTTCGCATTCTCTTCTTCCTTTGCATGGCGGGGTTTTACTGGGGTGTCAGGTCGCTCGGATCATTTGACCCACTGGGCATTAAAATTATAAAACGCCGCCTTTACAACCGAGAGCAAAAAACTCTGTCACTCGCTGCCAGGGGAGCGTACCAGTGGGTGCGCCATCCCCTCTATTTTTTTACGATAATCATGATCTGGTCATTCCCTGTTCTGACATCGGACAGGCTGCTGTTCAATATCATATGGACTGTATGGATTGTTATCGGTACTATTCTGGAAGAGCGGGACCTTGTTGCCGAATTCGGGGTTGGTTACCGCGAATACCAAAAGAAGGTGCCAATGATCATTCCTTTTAAATTTTAGCCGAATCAGTTTAAGTATTATTCTGAAGAGAGAAGCAACCACGGTAAGAAACAGGTCTAAAAGAGAGGAGATGTGGTGATGAAAAGTAGAGCTGAATTTGCAGTGGAAAAGTTATTGAGTGGATACAACTGAGCACAGTCGATACTTTACGCTTTCCGGGAAGAAAGCGAATTGCCAGAGGAAACTGCCCTGAAGATCGCTTGTGGTTTAGGCGCAGGCATGGGGCGAAAAGCGGAAGTTTGCGGTGCCGTAACAGGTGGCATCCTTGTCTTGGGAATGAGGCATGGCAGAGGGAGCAAAGACGATCGATCAGCCATGGTATTTACCTACTCGAAAACAAGAGAACTCATGGATGAGTTTACCAAGAAACATGGCACATATATTTGCCATAAACTATTGAATGGGTGTGAGCTGACTACAGAAGAAGGGCAGAAATATTTTAAAGAGAATGACTTACTGAAGAAGATATGCACTCCGTGCGTTCGGAGCGTGGCCGAAATTCTTGAGAATATAACGTGATTTACATTAACGTTGTTCGACCACCCACAACAAAATATTGCCTCTTCTTTGCATATTTTAGTGGTCTGGTCTGAGCATTGCGGAGTGAAAGCTGCTACACATCCACTTTCACCCAAATTCTCGACTTCAATAGCGGATATCCATTTATTTCACGGGCGCCGCAAGCAGTTTTTCAATCGCGGGGATGTCCGCACCGGCGA
Source organism: Syntrophus sp. (in: bacteria) (assembly GCA_003451635.1). GTDB lineage: Bacteria > Desulfobacterota > Syntrophia > Syntrophales > UBA8958 > UBA8958. The sequence goes on from DMAT01000181.1 coordinate 5,595, forward strand.
CTATATTCCCGTCAATTATAAAGAAGGGCGTTCCTTCTATGCCCAGTCGCATCGCCTGCTCCCGGTGGATCTTCATCAGGGTAGTCACCTCGGCGCTCTCACAAGGCTTCAAGGGTTTTTTGTCAAGCTGGCCGCTGAAGGCCTCCTTATAGGCCCCAACGCGGTCAGTCGCGCAGAGGATATGCTGGACCTTGTCCGCTGAGGCCTTGGAGAGGGGAAAGAAAAAGATATAACGGGTCATATCCTCCTTCGCGGCCAGAACCTGGAAGGCCTTGCGGCAGTAAGAACAGTTCGGATCCGTAAACTCGATCACCGTATGCCGACCGGTGCCGATCTTTACCGCCTTGTCGAGGGGAAGGGCCTTTACCTTTTCCAAGAGAATTTCATCCCTTCGTTGCTGGGTGATGTTTTTTCCTTCTTTGGTGATGATAACTCCTGCAATAAGACATTCCGCCTCCGGGGCGTAATAGATGAGCTCCCTGTCCGTTACCACTTCGTAGACCCCTTTTATCGGGGTCGGTTGCAGACGTTCGATCTTGATATTGGGATAATTTTTCTTCAGGGAAGCCTCCGGGCTCAAATCGGCCCCCCACGCCACGGCACCCGTGAAAAAAAAGCCTGCGATTATGGCAATCAATATTTTATTTGACATTTTCACTCCTCCGTAGCCGGGACGGGCAGGGCCTCTTAACTTACCTTGAGTCGTCAACGACCTGGTGATGGCGGCATTGCCGCCTGCTATTTATCGACTGGCCGACTCACGCCGACGCTCTTATTGATCATGGAAAGAACGTTCTTATTGTTTTCCCGGCGATACTCGACCCGGTCCATGAGCTGTTTGACAAAATAAATACCCAGCCCGCCAATGTGACGTTCATCAATATTCAACGAGATATCGGGATCATCTGATGACAAGATATTGAAGGGAATCCCGGAATCGACAATCTCGATAGTTAAGGTTCCCTCTGGTCCGGTGCGGCAGGATATTTTCACCTCCCCCGATTCGCCGGGGTAGGCGTAATTGAAGATATTTACTAGAACCTCTTCCACACAAAGCTCTATTTCACTTAACCGTCTGGAATCAAAACCCACATTTCTTGTAAAAGATGAGATAAAAGCGACGGATTTCTGAAGAGAACTCAGATGGGCGAGGACAATGATGCTCTGTACATTATCATCCATAGAAAACGATCAGCACTGCTTCAGGGCATCTTCCTCGGTATCGTAGATGGTAAAGATGGAACCGAAGCCCGAAATTTTGAAAACATCTTTCACCGGTCCGTGGAGCTCGGAAAAAACCATCTTCCCTTCCCTCGTCTTAAGGACCTTCGCAATGGCCAGGATGCTGCGGAGACCCGCGCTGCTGATATATTCCAACTGGTTCATCTTGATGAGAAAGGTTTTTTCCCCGTCACCTATCGATTCCGAAAGGTTTTTTTCAAAATCCGGGGCGGTGACGGCGTCAATTCTGCCGCTGACGGAAACGACCACCACATCCTTTTCTTTTCTCTTATTGATTTCCATAAGCGCTCCTCAATCTCAAGATTTGATGAAAATTAAGGCGAAATAACTGGCACATTTTCTGAACAATGTCAAAGGCAATTTCTTTTGACGAATTGCTCTTGACGAGACCCTTGGATTGTCATACATTTTGCTTATAATTGAAACAAATAGGGAGGCGTTACAAGATGGATACAAAGAGGTACGAATTAAACGTCCAGTTGGCCCAGATGCTCAAAGGCGGCGTCATCATGGACGTTACCAATGTCGAGCAGGCAAAGATCGCCGAAGACGCAGGCGCCGTTGCCGTAATGGCACTGGAGCGGGTACCGTCGGACATCAGGGCCCAGGGCGGCGTGGCGCGCATGTCTGATCCAACGATGATCGCGGAAATCAAGAGAGCTGTTTCCGTCCCGGTCATGGCCAAGGCGAGGATCGGTCATTTTGTCGAGGCCCAGGTACTCGAGGCCATGAACATCGATTACATTGATGAGAGCGAGGTCCTCACCCCCGCCGACGAAGAATGTCACATCGATAAGACAAAGTTTGCCATTCCCTTTGTCTGCGGCGCCAGAAACTTGGGGGAAGCCCTGCGCCGCATAGCCGAGGGGGCGGCGATG
>DMAT01000094.1 GCA_003451635.1 Syntrophus sp. (in: bacteria)
GTCCAAGGCCTTTTCAAGGTGGAAGAGACCTCTGTCGGCGCGAATTTCCAGGGCGCAGATATAGCGGCTTAATTGCGATATCCTTTCCTGAGGATAAGTCTCGAGAAAATCGTGAGGAAGAAGGGTTGCGAGTTCCTGCCGTAACTGGCGGAGATAGGATACGGCCTGTCCATAAGAATTATTCTGCTTTTCAAGGCGGTTCATGGTTTGAATGGCCTGGAAATTTGCCTCCAGAACTGGCATACAAAGAGAGAGAGCCTCCTGCCCCTTGGAGATAATTTTTGTACGCATATATTGAGCATGTTCAACATAATGCTTTTTACTTCTTATATATACAAAGAATAAATCATGTATTACTTTATTATAAATGATCCCGGTGACGGCCCTGGTTCCCCCAAACATTTCTGCCCATATTTTCAGGTTTCCCGTTGGTACCAAGGTTTTCCTCAAATACTTTAATTCACTATCAAAGTGTTTTTCATAAAGGGCGGCAACCCCGGAACGGTGGGAGACCTCGGCATCCGGAAAGGATGGGAAAAGACGTAAATTTATCCTCCCCTCCACATACTCCAGGGCAGGAAAGGCTACGCCCACCGGCTGGTTGGGATTTCCCAGGTGGATGGATTCCGGCAAATCTTCGAAATCCCAAGATGTGATATTTTCACGTTCCCATGTTTTGCGGGCCCTTTGGAAGCTTTCCGATTGAATCTGACCGAGAAACTGACTATGCAAACTGTTGATGTCACGACCGCTGGCCACGGTTTCACCATTTTCATCGGCGACAACAAAGCGCATTTTCAGTTGGTCGGGCAACGCTGCCAGGGGCCATAAAGCAGGAGGGACAGTGACACCAAATTGCTCCTTCAAAATCCTGCCGAGAGCAATCGGCAGATTCTGCTCTTTCCTCGTCAGATGCATGATAAGCGTCTCTGCCACCGTTTTTAAGGGAGGTAATTGCTTGCGGTAAAGTTTGGGGAGTCCCCTGACCAGGGAATCAACCTGTTCCGGGAGCAAACCGGGCACCGCCATTTCAAAGGAATGGGGAGAAAGGGCCGTAATGATGGCGGCTGGAATTACGGCGGTGACGCCGTCTTCCGGAGTTCCCGGCATGAAGCGGTAAGTCAGGGGGATGCGTACCCCATGGACAACCGTATCATCAGGCCAGGCGCTCAATGCCTCGGTATCCGGTGATTGCAGAAGAATATCCTCTTCCTTCATACGGAGGAAATCATCCCCTCCCTGCTGGCGGATGAATTTCTGGAAGGTCCGTTCATCATGAATATTTGGAAGTCGCTGGCGGTAAAAACTGAAAATGGCCTCTTCGTCAAGGAAGGCCCCCTGACGGCGGACCTTGTTTTCCATTATACGGACCTTTTCGATGACCTCCTCGTTGTGACGCAGGAATGGGTAATCCCTTTTCATGGAGCCCGGCATGAGCCCCTCACGAATGAAAATATCGTTGGCGGCGGCGGGATCGATCCGGCCATACGAAACTATTCTCCGGGGGATTATCAAGAGACCGAAGAGGCTCACCTGGGCGAAGGCCTGGACTTCCCCGCGTTCTTTGTTCCAGTGGGGTTCGGAATAGGTCACCCGACACAAAGGACCGGCGACCTCCTCGATCCATTCCGGTTCGATTGTCGCGACGGTGCGTGCGTATAGTCGCGACGTCTCCACCCATTCCGCAGCAACGATCCATTGCCCACTGCCACCGCGTTTGAATAATCCGGAACCGGGAAAGATCATCGCCTCCCTGCCTTTGGGGGCGGTGTAGATATTCTTCTCCTTTTTCATGGCGACACCGGAAAGGAGCCCGCTCAGAATTGCCTTGTGGATGGTGGCATATTTATCTTCCCCCAGCTCGGGTTTTCCTTTTTTCAGCTTCGGGATGAAAGCGTCGCGATCAAATTCCTGCACAACTTCAAGTATTATTCCCCCGTTATCAATTTGATTAAACCCGTTGGATGCACGCAGCCTCATCTCTTCCGCGACGATAATCCGGATCTGGCGATGGAGATCCTGCCATTCCCGCATTCTTCGGTAGGAAAGGTAATGTTCACGACAGAATTTGCGCAGTCGGCCCGGGGATTTATCCTTATCCCCAGCTTCGTGGTAAATGCTCCAGATCCGCAGTAAAGACGCAAAGTCCGAAGCCGGATCACGAAAACGGGCGTGCATCTGATCCGCCTGGGCTGCTTTCTCCTGAGGCCGTTCCCGGGGATCGACGATGCTCAGGGCCGCGGTTATGATCAATATTTCTTCGAGGCAGCCTCGTTTCATGGCCTCGATGATCATCCTTGCAATGCGCGGGTCGAGGGGCAGACGGGCCATCAGGCGGCCAATATCGCTAAGCACGGGCTTCTCCTCGATCCGGACGGCCCCGAGTTCCTTGAGAATCTCTATGGCATCGGTGAGCTGTTTCTTGGCCGGGGGATCCAGGAATGGGAAGGTGTAAACATCCCCGATAGCGAGGTAAAGCATGCGCAGGACAACTCCGGCCAGATTGGCGCGGATGATTTCCGGCGGGGTAAAGGCGGTGCGGGTCAGGTAATCGCTTTTTTCATAGAGGCGAATACAGACCCCGTTACGAACCCTGCCGCAACGTCCCTGCCGCTGGTCGGCGCTGCTCCGGGAGATGTTCTGAATGGGCAGGCTGGCCGTGCGCGTCCGGGGATTATACTGAGCGATACGCGCGAGGCCCGTATCAACAACATAACGGATATTGGGGATGGTAATGGAGGTTTCCGCCACGTTCGTGGCGACGACGACCTTTTGCTGCGCCGAAGGTTGGAATACTCGCTGTTGCTCCGCCCAGGTCAGGCGGGAAAACATGGGGAGGATCGTCATGTCCTTTCCAAAACGACCGGCAAGCAAGTCGCAGGTCTCCCGAATGTCCTGCTCCGTGGGCATAAATATCAATATATCTCCCTGGTCGCGATCCTCCCTAAGGGCCTCCACCGCCCCCACTGCCGCGTCGAGATAAGAGCCGCCGTCGCCATTGTCCTCACCTTCTGGGGCAAGGGGCCGGTAGCGTACCTCCACGGGATAGAGCCGCCCGGAAATCTGAATAATCGGGGCCTTGTTGAAGGCTTGGGAGAATTTCTCCGTATCCATGGTGGCCGAAGTGATGATGACCTTCAGATCTTGGCGCCGGGGGAGGATCGTCCGGAGGATACCGATGATAAAATCGATATTGAGGTTCCGCTCATGGGCCTCATCGACGATAATGGTATCATAGCGTCGCAGCAGGCGATCACCCTGGGCCTCCATGAGGAGCACGCCGTCCGTCATCAGCTTGATATATGAATGGAGACCTGCCTTTTCATCGAAACGGATCTTGTAGGCGACGGATTGGCCAATCTGTTCGCCCAATTCTTCGGCAATGCGCTGGGCGACCGTAATCGCCGCCACCCGCCGGGGCTGGGTGCAGCCGATGAGACCCTGGATTCCACGCCCGGCGTCAAGGCACATCTTGGGGATCTGGGTCGATTTCCCGGAGCCCGTTTCCCCCGCGATGATCAGTACCTGGTGTTTCCTGATCGCCGCCACGATTTCTTCTTTCCGGGCGCTGATTGGCAGTTGGAGGGGATAAGAGGTCTGTGGCGCCAAATCCTGACGTTCTTCCCATCTTTTTTGCAGCGTCGAGGGCTTTCGTTCCATGCCGTCCCTATTTCATAACTGAAAAGGTTCTGTCAATTGATTTCCCTTGCTAATTACTTGAATTTGAGTATTGTATTGTCATAATCGTCTCCATCAATCTACTCGGATCAGGAGGATAAGAGATCATGGTCGACGCCCCCAAGTATGAAAAAGGCAAACTCTACAACATTTCCGTCATCGACTTCCTCAAAGACCCGAATCAGCCCCGTAAATACTTTGACCCCGAGGCCCTGGATGAATTGGCAGCCTCCATCAAAAAGCATGGCATCCTCCAGCCCGTACTTTTCCATCCCGATCCCGGAGAACAGGGCTGGCTGACTATTGTCGCCGGCGAGCGGCGCATCGAGGCGGCAAAAATGGCGGGTGTAAATATGATTCCCGCCCTTATGGTCGAGGGGAACGCCGATGAAATCGCCCTGGTGGAGAACCTCCAGCGCAAGGACCTCATGCCTGTCGAGGAGGCGGAGGCCCTGGACCGGATGATGAGGAATCACAACTACAAACAGGAAGATCTCTCGGGAATTGTCCATAAGTCCCAGCCGATGATCTCCGGAATCCTTTCCTTGAAGCGTCTTCCCCAGCAGATCCGTGACGAATGCCGTAATGATCCAACGGTGCCCCGGGCGATCCTGATTGCCATTGCCAAAAAGAAGCAGGAGCGGGCCATGCTCCGCCTGTATAATGAGTATCGGGCCAAAGGCCTGTCCAGGGAAGAGATCAAACAGGAAGGCCGGAGCCACAAGGCCAAAACCGCCGGTCAGTATGCGAACCTGATCGCTGCCTTAGACAAGCAGTTGTGCGCCCTGGACCGGAACGATTGGACGGAAGACGACAAGGTCCTCCTCCGGGACACCCTCGTTAACCACCGGGAAACGGTTGAGAAGCTCTTAGATTTAGAACAGGCGACGCCCTTGAATGCAATTGCAAAAGGGCGCGTGCTTTCGTGAATACATGATTAATATCAATGGCATAAATCGTATCACCCGGGTGATATTAATTTAAAGACTCAATATAATTTCTTGATAATCAAGAGTTAATCATATAGGGCCGCTATATGGAAAAGGAAGATATTGTAAAACACTGGATCAAGTCATCGGATTCTGATTTCCAGGTTATGGAAAGCCTTTTTGAAAATGAACATTATGTCTGGGCCTTATTCTTGGGGCACCTGGTGGTCGAAAAATTACTGAAGGCGTACCACCTAAGAAATGTTGACGCCGATTATCCCAGGATCCATAATCTCCTGGAAATAGCCCACAAGGCGTCACTCGAACTATCCGATGAGCAAAAGTTGGTCATGTCGGAGCTAAGCACGTTTAATCTCAGGGCAAGATACCCTGATTATAAGAATCGGTTTCAAAAGAAGGCCAATCGGCAATATACGGAGATGCAACTCAACAAAATACGGGAAATCAGAAAATGGTTACAGGAAAAGATAAACAGTTGATCTACGAAAAGATCAGAGAATACGTCAAGACACTTGAAAAAAACAAGGTGCCGGTCTGGCGTTTATATCTATACGGGTCATATGCGAAGAATACGTTTCATCCCGACAGCGATATTGATTTAGCCGTATTCTGGGACCGGGATGATATCGACGGACTGGACGAGGACGTTCAATTAAGAATGTTGAGCTGGGATATCGATCTACGAATTGAGCCCCATTCTTTTGCTCGCACCGATTTTGACGAAAAAGATCCGTTTGTCAGGGAAATCATCGCAACGGGGGAGCGCATCCTGTAATACAGCTTCATCAGATATAATATATGGCCTCCTAATAATTTCNNACATGGATGCTGACACAATACGAGATAGAATTATTGCGGTAGAGCAAGAAGGAAATAGGAGAGGCTGTGCGAAAAAGGCTCAGTGATGCTGCCATAAATACTGATTTGACAAATGGAAGTATTTATAAGAAATTGGTGATCTGAATATGCCTACCCTCGATTGGATAGGGAAAAAAGCCGTCCTCAACCATCATCGCGAGGTTCCCTTTCACCTGCTGAAGGAAGTTACGGAACTCTCCGCCGGTGAAGGGGACAGCGGCAATCTGCTAGTCGAGGGCGATAATCTCCTTGCTCTCAAGGCCCTCCTGCCTTACTACGCCGGGCAGGTCAAGTGCATCTACATTGACCCCCCTTACAATAC
>DMAT01000228.1 GCA_003451635.1 Syntrophus sp. (in: bacteria)
ACGGTTCCACCACTTGACCTACCTCTACCACATCTTTGGGGTGATTTATGCGCTTTCCCGCCCCCAGGTTTGAGATATGGATCAATCCGTCTATCCCCGGCGCCAGATTGACGAAGGCCCCAAAGGTGGTAAGCCTGACAACAGGCCCCTTTACCCTGCCGCCTGGCCGGTATGCCGCAACCATGCTCTCCCAGGGATCGGATTGCAGGGCTTTAAGGCTTAGGGTCAGGCGACCCTTCTCCCAGTCAAGAGCGATAACCCTTACCTTTACCTCCTGACCGGGAGACAGGATATTTTCTGCTTTCTCCGTCCTGTCCCAGGCCATCTCGCTCATAGGTATCAAACCATCCACTCCTCCGATATCTATGAAGGCGCCGAAATTCGCCAGGGAACGAACCGTGCCGGTCAGATCCGCTCCTACGACCAGGGTCTCCTTGATACGATCGGCTTGGGCCTTCCTTTCTTCCTCAAAGAGGACCCGCCTCGAAAGGACAACATTCTGGCTTTCTTCTTCAAACTCGACTACTTTGAAAGGGAAGGTCTGGCCGACATAAGTCTCGCTGTCCTTTTCCCGTTTCAAATCAATCTGGGAAAAGGGGCAAAAGCATCTGACGCCGCCTACCATCACCTCAAACCCGCCTTTCACGGCCGCTTTGACCTTTCCCGAAACGGGCAGGTTCGCCTGATGGGCATCGCGTATCTCGGCCATATCAAGGGTCGAATACCCGTGCCGGAGGGTTGTGAGTCTCTTTGCCCCGTCACGGACATGGAGAAAGTAGGCCTCTACCACATCGCCTTCCTGCACCGCGCAGGTCCCATCGGCGCCCTTGAACTCGGCCAGATCGATGACGCCTTCGCTCTTCTCGTCCAGGTCAACGTACACCATGTCTTTGGAAATACTTATTACGGTCGCCTTTATTTTCTGGCCGGGCTTCAGCCTTACGGGCATCTTGCTATCTTTTTCAAACATCGCCCCGAAATCCTCCTCAGGCAAAGGGACCTCGCCTCCACCAGTCGCCGTCGTTCCCGTTCCCGCTTTTTCTTCCGTCATGATGCTGCTCCTTATTGATTTCACGGGGAAAATAGTCTAATTTCCCCCGCAAGTAAGATTTGTTATTATTGCTACTGCCCCGTTTTGATCGACAAGACCTCCTCAGAAAACTCGGAGGGCAAATCCTTCCTCCCGCCTGACTTTTCCTGAACCTTCACGCCCCTGGTCAGGCGGGACACATCCGTCGACTTGGTCATCACCCGATATACATCGCCCTGGGCCGTAAGTTTAATATCCCCTAAGGGCGACGTGCTCGTATATATTGAAATACTTTCCTGCCCGAAGGGAGGAGAGACCTCCAGATCGAAACGGTCGTTTCCCGTGGGGATCTCGTATATAATACCACCGTTGAAATAAGCTTCGCTCCGATAAGGATTAGGCAGGAGCTGAAGGAGATTGCCCGCCGTATCCTTGTATATGATACGGGCATGGAAGGGTTTGTTGCCCTTGAGATATATTTTTATCTTTTCTCCCTGCTTGTAGTCCTGCTTGTCCGTCCATAATTTTACCTTCAGCGGCGCCGCCGGATCATCGGCAAAGTCCTTTACCTGGGCGGCCTTGTTCATGGATTTTTCATCGGGGACGACCTCCGCCTTGATCTTCATCCGGCAGCATTCACCGGTGGCGGCATCCTTGTACCAGGATTTTTCCAGCTCTTGAATGACCTTCACCGCGGCATTGGAATAAGCAGCGACAAGGTCCTTTTCAACAGCAAAATCTTTAACCTGCGTTTCGCTTCTTAGATAGGTCACGGCCCTCTCCGCCGCGTTCCGCTTGGCGTCGGCCATCGCCGCCTGTTCCGTCTGCTTTCTCGATTTGTCGTCTCCCATGCAGGCATTGCCCTCGACATCCACAATTGTGGATTGGGCGGCGTAAAGGGGAGAGGAAAGGCAGATAAAAAGCAATAAGGCGAGAAAAGCATTCTTCATCTTGAGGGCCTCCATCTTCTTGATTATCGCCCGGTGTTTTGCACATTTGCGATAATTCGTCAATCCGTTCGGCAATTTTAGTTGAATATTTAGCCTTTCGCCTCTTCCCAAAGGCGGTCCATTGCGGCAAGGGTAGCCTCTTCCAGGCTAAGGCCTTCTTCCCCCAACCGCTTTTCAATATATTGGAACCGTTTCAGGAACTTGCCCGTGGTCCGGCGCAGTGCTTCTTCGGCCCGCACATCGGCAAATCGGGAAAGGTTGACCACGGAAAAGAGGAGATCCCCGATCTCTTCCTCTATGCCGTCCTGATTTTTCAGCCCTATGGCATCTTTTAGTTCCTGAAGTTCTTCTTCAATCTTCTCGACAACCTGCTCCGTTCTTTCCCAGTCAAATCCGACCGTTGCGGCCCGCTCGGTTATTTCCTGGGCCCTCGACAGGGCCGGCAGGGAACGGGATATACCATCAAATAGCGGACTTGCATGCTTGTCCTTATGCTCCTGAGTCGCCTTGATTTTCTCCCAGTTGTCCTTCACCTCGGAAACATCCCGGACCGACTTGTCGGCAAAGACATGGGGGTGGCGGCGAATCATTTTTTCCGATATCCCCCGGACCACCCCGGCAAGGTTGAAATTCCCCTGTTCCTCTGCAAGCACGACAAGGAACAGGATCTGAAAGAGCAGATCCCCCAGCTCCTCCCGGAGGTCTGCCGGCGAACCTTCCGCGATGGCATCGATCACTTCATAGGCCTCACTAAGCAGGTACCGGCAGAGGTCTTTTTCGCTCTGAACACGGTCCCAGGGACATCCTTCGGGAGAACGGAGGGTCCTGATCAGGGCAAGGAGTTCAGCGATCTCCGACGACGGTTCGCGATTTATCGCTTTTTCCTCTTGGTTTTTCACTCAGGAACTCCTCTTCATCCCATTGGATCAGCAGTTAAATGCAGGACTGTTTGTCATCCTCGCGCCTTACATGCCCAGCTGTTCGCTCCGCTCCTGCATCGCCGTCAGGGAAATCTGTACAAATTCATCAAGAGGGATCCCGATCACTTCGCATTCCCGGATAATGTCCCGGTTTACCGAGGCGGCAAAGGCCTTCTCCTTCATCCGCTTGGTCACGGATTTAACCTTGACGCTGGCGAGCTTTTTATCGGGATAAACCATGGCCGTCGCCATGATCAGACCGGTCACCGTCTCCCCTGCCGCCAGGGCATGCTGGAAAACGGTCTCCCGATTCTTTTTCGTCGCCATTTCATTGTGCATGGCAATAGCGTCGATGATCTCCGGATCGATCCCCTTTTCCTTCAGAATTTTTGCGACAGCGAGGCCATGCACGGTCAGATCGCCGCCCACCTGTTCAATATCAAGATCATGAAGGAGGCCGGCAAGTCCCCATTTTTCCTCATCCTGGCCGAGACGGCGGGCCAGCGCCATCATGACGGCTTCGGAGGCATAGGAATGGGCCAGCATTTTATCGTTTTTGACGTACTCTTGGAGCAGTGACAAGGCTTGATCGCGGGAAAGGACCATGGATGTTACCTCCTTACTTTGATGATAATAATTCAGTCGTAAGACCTCTTGATTCCATGCACTCGCGACACCAGGGGGTATAACCGCACTGGCCGCGGCAACTATCAAACGCATCCATGTTCACTTTGGCCATCCTGTAGATTTTTTTCAGGAAATCGTCACGGTCATCCGTTTCCAGGGCAATCACCTCTTCGGGACTAATCGCCGTGCCGTCGGCAGTGAGAATGTTATCCACCCACAGGGCCGCGTGGCAGGGTATTTCATGAGCCTGGAGGAAAGACTTGGCCGGTGCGGAGGCAACCGCCGCTGCCACTGCAGATGCGAGCCCCGAATAGACAATCAGCTTCGCTGCCGCCAGGCCGACAATCTTGTCGTGGAGGAGGCAGCCCCGATATTTACCCCGGTATATCTCCAGCCACTCCACCAAGGTCTTCAGTCCCGCCTCCCTGGACCTGAATACCTGTCTCCCCCCGCAGAACATGGCGAGGGAATAGTCCTTAAAATCCGGTTTGTCCATCAGAGCGCTCCTCGCCCCCGTCAGTGTTTAAGATATTGGCGTTTTCACACAACCGCCGAAGAATGGAAGCCATTTTTCACAGGCTTTTACATCCTTAGCGCAGCTTGATGAAAAAGGTCAAATGAAAAGGTTCACATCATTTGATTCACGGGGACAGACCATGAGAAGACGCCCGGTCTGTCAAATCAGCCCGGCCATAATCACCGGAAATAATCACAAAAAAACCTTGGCACTGTCGCCTCGCAGTGCTATAGAATTGCAGCGTTAATTATCATGCTCCGATAAAGGCTGATGAGGAAATCCGTAACTATAACCTGCTTCATTTTGTCGCGTACCGGGATACTCTGGCTATGAAAAACATCCTGGAATATGTCCATAGCATGGGACTCTACGATCGTCTTTTTGATTCCGCTTTAGCCCTCGTCTTTTTCGTCCTCCTCCATTGGGCTCTGGTAAGGTTATTTCTTCAATTCCCTCATGAAAAACAGAAATTGTTTCTTTGGCGAAAGGCGGCCACGTACTGTTCCGTATCTGTCCTTGTCTTCCTTCTTGCCTTTGTCTGGCTGCGGGGCTTTCATTCCCTGAGCACCTTCATCGGCCTTCTCTCGGCGGGCCTCGCCATTGCCCTGAAGGACCCTATCACTAACATTGCCGGGTGGCTGTTTATTATGCTCCGGAAACCATTCGAAACAGGTGACCGGGTTCAGATCGGAAACTATGCGGGGGATGTCATTGATGTTGATATTTTTCAGTTTACCCTCATGGAATCAGGAATCTCCGGCATTTCCAAAGACATGCGCACCGGACGGCTTATCAAGATTTCAAACAGCTCAGTTTTTACGGAGCCCCAGGTCAATTTTACCAAAGGCTGGTTTGAATACATCTGGAACACTATTGAGGTATGCGTCACCTTCGAGAGCAACTGGAAGAAAGCCATGACTATCCTTGAAGAGATCGTGACCAACGAGAGCAAAGATGCGGGAATAGATGCAAGAGAGACTCTAGACAACGCGTCGGAAAGATATATGGTCCTTGACATGAGATTGGAACCCCGCGTCCTTGCTGCAATTGCAGATAATGGCGTGGTGCTCACGGCCGTGTACCTGTGCGATCCCCGTTCCCGGCGGTTGTCATCCAGCAGGGTCTCGGAGCAAATACTGGAAAGGTTTTCCGGGGAAAAGGAGATCTCTTTTGCTTATAACACCCAGCGAAGCTTCTGCAATGTAACCGAGGGGAAGGGGGCGACGGGAAACGGGATTGCCCGGACCGGAGGGTTAAATGGAGATGTCATTAAATGAAATCCAGGCAAGGGTCGTGATTTGCCTTGTTCAGTCATTCCCATAAAAAAAGGATGGGCCGCCGCGATGGAAAAGATCAAAATAGGAGTCAGTACCTGCCTCTTGGGGGAGAATGTCCGTTACGACGGGGGGCATCAATGGGACCGTTATCTTACCCAAACCCTGGGCCGTTATTTTGAGTGGCTCCCCGTCTGTCCCGAGGTCGAATATGGACTGCCTGTGCCCCGGGAGGCCATGCGCCTGGTCGGCGATCCCGCCGCGCCCCGTCTCGTCACGATAAGATCGGGGATCGATCATACCGCCGGAATGAAGACCTGGGCGGGGGGAAAACTCATCTCCCTTGCAAAAGAGTCACTCTGCGGTTTTATCTTCAAGAGCAAATCCCCGAGCTCAGGAATGACGGCCGTAAAGGTATATGGTGATACGGGAGCTCCCTCCCGCCGGGGAACGGGTATTTTTGCCGGGGCGTTCATGGCACATTTCCCTTTGATGCCCGTCGAGGATGACGGCCGGCTTCACGATCCCCTACTTCGGGAAAATTTCATCGAAAGGGTTTTTGTCTTCCATCGTTGGCAGGTCATGATGCGGAAGGATTTCAGCTTTAAGGATCTCGAAATTTTCCATCGCGATCACAAACTGCTCATGATGTCTCACAGTCCGAAGCACCTGATGAAGCTGGGCCGTATAACCGCCAATCACGGGAAAATGCCCATCTCACAAGCAGCATCGGAATACCATCGGCTTCTGATGGAGGGATTGAAGCTGATAGCAACCCCAAAAAAGCAGACCAATGTCCTCATGCACATGCTGGGATATTTTAAGAAGCACCTCACGAAGGATGAGAAACAGGAACTTCTCGACATCATCGAGAGATACTACCAGGGCGCCCTGCCCCTGGTGGTGCCGGTGACCATGCTGTCCCATTATGTGCGGAAATTCGCGGAACCATACCTGGAGGGGCAAATTTATCTCAATCCCCATCCCGCAGAGCTCATGCTGAGGAATCACAGTTGAAAGAAGAAAAAACATACAATCTGCATTGACACAAGTTCCCCGTTCACCTATATGCTGATGAGGAAAGGATCGAGCCATGCCCCCGAAGGAAAACCTCAAAGAGGAAATATATCATAATGACAAGGAACAGGTCATTGAGCGGCGCTTTACCATCAACGGGAAGCCGGAAGGTGAGTATACCTCTTATTTCGGCAACACCCAGGTCATGGTCCGTGTGCAATTCCGCAAGGGCGTGAAAAACGGGGAAGCGGTGTCCTACTATCAAGGCGGACAGCTTCGTGAGCAGGGAACCTTCAAGGACAACCGTCTCGTCGGCAAGTATGTCTGCTATTATGACAACGGGCAGATCCGGGAAGAGGAATACTACAACGAAGCCGGAAAGCTCCAAGGCAAATACCTGCTCTATTATCGAGACGGGCAGATCAAGGACGAAGAAAACTTCCGCAATGGCCTTTTTGAGGGCGATTATATCTCCTACTACAAAAACGGGCAAATCCGGGAAAAGGGAAGTTTCAAAAACGACAAACGGGAGGGGGAGTACCTCGCCTATTACAAGAACGGCCGGATCAAAGAGCAGGCCAACTACCGCAACGGCAAGCTTGTCGGCAAGTATCACTTCTATGATGAAAACAGCCTGGAAATCAAAAAATCACAGGTAGATGAGCAGGGAGACATGGAAGAGGACGAGCATGATATCCGGGAGAGAGAACAAAGGGTAGATGACCTCATGAAAAATCTCGGAGATTTCAGCAAACAGGGAAAGGAGCCATAATGATTAAGACGATCAATATCTTGTTGCAAAGATAATCCCCTTCCGACTCCGAGGGGAGATCAAACCTTTTATGACTAACCAGCCCTGCGAAAATACAGATCGCCGGGCTTCTTGTTTTTAATGATCTTTAAAAAATGACCGGAGCATCGTTGAGGCCGTCAACGACAAAGGGCGATAACCCGAGTCGCCCCTGCTCTGGTTTTAATAGACATGGCGGATAGGGATTGCAACCCGACAAGGCCGGATTCCTGACCGGCCTTCCGCCATTAACAATCAGGAGATGCAGCAGGAGGCATCAAGATGGGAAAAGAATTATCCTTCCACCGTGACCTATTTTTCCAATTGCTCCTAAAACGCATAGACTTCTGGATTGATGAAGAGGAAAAAGCCCGTTTCAAAGAGCAAAATGCCATTCGTATTGATCTGCTTGATGAAGATGAATACAAACTTGACGAAGATGATTATTTTGATGTGCGATCAGACATCATAAAGGCTGTTTTCGCTGCCAATAACGATTTTACCAAGTATCTCAAAGACAATTTTCAGGCTGAACTTAGCTACCGCAAAAATGATCTTTTCCCTCGCAAATGGATGTTGGACGATCGTCAAATCAAAAACGCCATTGATCGCTGCTCTCGCTTTCTCCCGATCATGAACGCCCTGCATAATCGCAATCGAGATTCAAGGGGAGAAGAGCTAAAGGCTATGAAGGCCGAAGCCGACAAGATCATCGGCAAGCGGAAGGTTGACACATTGAAAAAGGACGCTGTTTATATTTCCTATTTTGTCGGTAACGCTCAATTTTACGCCGATCTCAAGGTGAGAACCGATATTCCCATAAACACCATCAAAAAATATATTCAGGCCTTTGTCAAGATCGACATTATCAAAAAGATCCATGACAGCGGTAGCAAGGGAACTTTATATGCCGATGGATGGTTTCAACAATTGCCAGATAATAAATTGAGGAAATTCCCCTTCCTGATACAAACCACGGAGATCATGAAAGGATTGAGGAGGCTCCCGGCTCTAATCAATTCCAACAACTGATTTCAAAAATATCGATATTTTTGAAGGATATTTTTGAAAGGGCATATTCACGATTTCAAAAATATCCAACATATAAACAATGATCAATCTCTATGGTGATTATTATTGACATTTTACCGACTACAAAATTTATATTCATGCCGACACTAATATTAACCTGTTTTTAACGGGTGATCATATAACAGATAAATCGCACCTTTGCTCTTCCATTCGTTATGTTATCTCCGCTTCGCTCCGATAAACACAACTTCATTACAGAACAAAGGTGGGCAAAATAAATTTTGCCACCTTGTTTGTTTTTCAAACCCTCCTTGCAGCGGTTTTTTTAATCACCCCTGTTCTCCTGCCAAGGAATCCCATAATGCTCCCTGAAAAAGGATTGAAAGGGGATCATAATGACGGATTGATAAATACCTGATTAACCCGGCCCTGATCCTGCTGAACGGCTCCCGACATTGCCCCTTACATCAACGATCTCCCTTTCCCCTGCCCTGCTGATCATCCCATAACCGAAAATTGATTGTCGAGGTTGTCAGGAGATGAAATAATTTCTTTTATAACCCATTGTTTTTGGAACGAGTATGTAATAATGTTGTCAGTAGTGAAACAAAATCAAAGGAGGATCTTAAAATGAATATGACAGAATTAAATATTTCAGAATTAAAAGTTGAAGAACCTTATAAGAGCTTGTTTCGCATCAATCCAGAGGTATTATCTGACATCCAGAAGGACATGGAGAAAAGGGGCTTTGATCGAAGCCAACCGATCACCATCTCAGTTAATGATAATATTGTCATTGACGGACATACGCGGCTGCAAGCCGCTCGTAATCTTGGCATCGAAGAAATTCCAGTTGTCGAGCGTTTTTTTAAACATCAAGACGAGGCTATCAAATACGCAATTAATGCTCAAAAAAACCGAAGGAATCTGGATGACGCCGATCGTCTTCATTTTGTTGAAGAATTAGACAAGCTTTTCGATAGAGGAGGTGACAGGAAATCAAAATTCTGGGATCCGAATATTGGTCGGGAAAGGATGACTCGGAGTTCCAGAGAGATCACCGCAGAGTTGCTTGGTATCTCTACTGATAAGGTCAGTCAATGTAGACGTATTCTGAATAATTGCTCAAAGCGTGAGATTGAAGAAATCAAAAATGGTTCAAAGTCGATCCATCAAGCATATAAATCATCTCTGGACGCCGAAAAAAGAGAGAAAAAGAAACAAGAGGAACAAGATAGAAAATGGGAAATTATGCAGGAATTGAAACTCAAAGATTTTCCCGGTAGGCTGGCAAAAAAATTTATCCTAACGCATGATGATCTCTTTCAAAACTTATTACCCTCGTTAAACAAGCGGGCTCCAGAAATCTATAAGGTTAGAGAGGCCATTGAATTCTTTCAATCTCAAGATGAAGAGAGATTTAGAATAATCTGTGAAAGAAAACCCACTCTCAGTTTCCTCGGCAGCTTATTTGTCTGTGATTTTATCGCCACTCTTAGATGCTTTGGATACAAAATCGAAAAACCCTCCGATCTAAATGTCATTGAGGAAAAAAGAGTTGTACCGGTCAAAAAGAAAAGGCCTTCTCCAACTTGGAGCATTGCAGGGGCAAATGAACCAGATTTCAAGAGCAAGGCCGAGCACAAGGAAATAGACAAAAGGATGGCGCATGCTGCGGAACGTGATATGGCCAAAATGAATGATTAAAATGAAAACGTCTTTACTGCGCGAGTAAAAGATAAAAATATAATAAGAAAGTCAGCCCCTTTCTCCACATGCAATCTAATTGTGGAATCGTTCGTTATGTATTGACATATGGAAAGGTGAATTATGATAGATAATGAGGATGATTATTTTCTTCACGGGGCGGTGGGAACAGAATCTCACGACAAAATCTATCAAATATACAATGCAGTCATGAAAAAAATACCCGAGAGAGATAGGTTTGATCTTCAAAAGAAACATGTTGTAGTCGTACTGGCAGATAAAACAAACAGTTTTTGCGTTCCTGCCTGGTTTATTCTACAGCAAAGCGAAGAAATCTGTACTTCTATCTCTATTCATCTCATAGTGTTGTCTCCCGGAATCGTGGAGAGGCCCAGAAGATCAGCTGTTTATACCATTGCTCATGAATTGGCCCACGCATATTTAGGACATTCTTATTTTGTTAATTCAGACGAAGAAGCCAAAGAAAACGAAATCAAGGCTGATCAACAAGTTATTAAATGGGGCTTTAAAAAAGAATTAATGTCAGATCCCGATAATTACATTTATGGTAATGGGATAAAAAACGTATTTGAACCATAAGGTAATAACTATTTGCGATAGTTATGCTAACATGAGTGAGTTTTGGGTTGATATCCTTTTTTCCGATCAAATATCCAGAAGCTGCTGCCGAGGTTTTGATATTGGCGAAAAAGCCGTCATGATGATCTTTTGCCAAAATAAGTGGTTGTTAATTTTTTATAAACGGTATTATGTCCCTTGTCGGCAATAGTTAAAAACCAAAGAGGGAGAGACTATGAAACCCGTATATGAATTGATACTTAGGGGAGCAGTAGCAATTTTGATCGTTGTCAGTTTTGTTGGATGCGGTGCACCCAATGTGTACAAAGCCAAAGAAGGCGCAAGAAAAATTGACTCACTGACGGTGAATGATAATTTCAAGGAAATATATTACTTAGCAGTATTAAGCAATTGCGCATCGCACCCACAAGTAGTAACTCACGTGCAAAGTGACACAAAAGCGATCATGTGGTTTGGAAGACGAGAGGATGTATATGCGGTTATCGAGTTTATTCCGATCAACGATAAAAAATCTCAAATAACTTTTTATGACTATGCTGGCGTTTGGATGGATTGTTGGGTAGAAATAAAGCAGGCAATATTGTCAAAAGGAAAAGGTATCTGACGAACCATTTGCCCTGTAACAATAGACTACTTTAGCATTGTTTCAGATGTGATGATAAATATTAAAAGGAGAAAATATGTATCGACTCTTGGCACTTTTCCTATTTTCACCTTTTTTTATTCTTCTTATTAGCTGTGGTACGCCTTTGCCGAGTAAATATAGTGTTGGTGACTTGTATCAATATGAAAGACCCCATCCAGAAATGGCTATTATTTATATCTACCATCGTAAATCTCATGTCCATGCTCCCTGTTATGTGTGGGAAAACGACGTAAAGATCGGCGTTATAAAACAAGATACATATTTCATGCGAATTGTACCCCCTGGTACGTATAGATACTTGGCAACAAATGATAGTCATATAAAATCGCCCGTGACTGTTATTGTAGAACAAGGAAAGGAAACTTTTTTGGAGGTGCGCCAAGAATCTGATTTTCTTGCGGCGCATCCATACATAGATTTAGTGCCGCCAGAAAGCGCCCGTGCGCTTTTGCCGGGGTTGAAGCATATTATTTATACCCCTTAGATATGAAAATCACGACTTCGGACGGCCCCCGACATTGCCCCTCACATCAACGATCTCCAATAATTCCTTCATGATGATCATCTTATAACCAATAATAATTCGTTTTTTAATTTATACGAGGTCGTGGGGGATAGTGATTTGATGAAAGCCTTTCCCAAAAGATATACTGGTGCTTCTACCTTACCGTCTATATTTTAAAGTGGAAATAATCATCTTTTTATCTAATATTTCTTGACACATGAGAATACTTGCCGCATATTTCAAGCATAAAAGAGATTAAATTTACAACCAAATGGCGAAAAGACTTAAATACTTTTCTATGAAACCAAAGTTTAAGAGAATAATAGCGAGAGAAGGATTAATTATAATTTCTATATTATCAATGGCCGGAGTTTCATTTTATCTTAATCACTTGTTAATGACTCAAAAGAGCCTTTACGAAGCCAATGTTCAAGAAATACAACCAGTCTATAAGGATTCAAAGTCTGGAGACAGGATCTTGGACACTCAAGGCATTATTCTGCGATTTCCCAAAAATACAAATGTTGATGTCATTGAGCAAACAATGAGGAGAGACTTTCCAAACATCAAAAGAGATGATTGGTTTATCTACGATTCTCCAACAGGCAAAAACATCCGTGCATCTTATGATGATAAAGGTCAGCGCGTTTTTGATAATATTATTCATAAAATAAGCTTCTTTGATATCTCTGCATTTTTTCTTATATTTGCCTATCCATTATATTTGCTTGTCAGATTTGTTGTATGGGCAATTGCGACACTTAAAGAAAGAGTCGATAATTGATCCTTAATCATAAACCATCATGAGATCAGACCCTATTTTAAGCATATTATGTTATTTGCTTTAGAAAGAGGTGTTGAGTGAAAAAATTTAAAGCATTTGTTGCTCACAGTTTCAATAAACGTGATGAGGATGTTGTTAGAATATTTTTGAAATATTTTGATAGCTTGAAAGAAACAGCCGGGCTCATATGGGAACACGCTGAAAAACCTGAAGCGAGAGCTATATCAGAAAAGGTTAAAGAGAAGATGAAAGGTAAAAATCTCTTTATCGGCATATTTACAGCTAAAGACTACAGAATTGATCGTGATAAGCTTAATAGTATTTTTATCTACAGATATGGAGAAAAGGAGTTTTTTTCAGAAGGTTCTTCCGATTGGATAATTCAAGAAAGTGGATATGCTTTAGCCAATGACATGAAGTTATTATTTTTAATTGAGAATGGTGTCGATGTAAACGCTGCCTTACAGGGTGACCTTGAGCACGTGAATTTCAGTAGGGAAAATCCATCTGCTTGCTTTAACGATATCAACGAAATGCTCGGGAGTATAATCATTGAATCAAGAGATACAACGTCAACTCCAACAAGTGCATCTCCCCCTGAGATTAACAAAGATAATATAGATAATGAACAAAGCAGAGATGAAATACCGCAAGATGAAATACTATCACCTACAAGGAAATTTATTAACGAGTATGGCACCCTTTGGGATCTTGTTTGTGACAAAAAAGATATTATTGAAGCGGAAAAGAAACTTACTGAACTCATTCTGGAATTTAAAGATTCTGATAAATATTCTCCATCTTTTTGGAAGGGATCATTTTGTAAATTTAAGATGGAGGCAGGTTTCTCGGAAGCCTTAAACGAACTGGAATTATTGTGTAATGAAGATCCTAATGATATTATACCACTCAAGATCCTTGCCAACTCATATAACATTTATGGTCAATATTTAAAAGCTGCTGATCTATTCGTAATAATTTCCAAAAAAGTTAGCATAATTAAAGATAGAGTTGATTTTGTTGGGAAAGCTGCTGATTGTTATGCGTCAGATAATCATTTTAATAAGGCTTACAACATTTTGTTGGCAGAATTTAAGAATAATGACTTGGATTCAAGTATTCTTCATATTTTATACAAAAAGTTAGCAGAAATTGCCAAGATGCAAAATAATATAAATTTATTCACGGCCTTTGCAGAGAAGGCTTTGGAAATATTTCCAACAGATTATAGTTTGCGCTTCTCGTTAGCATTTTCATATGAAGAAGTTGGAAATACGGCAAGGTCATTGGCCCATTATCAATTCTTGTGCGAGCATAATCCTGATGGAAGCAACTTTAATAATATCGGCGTAGCGTATAGCAAACTTGACATTAAGGGAAAAGCGATAGAATCATTTAAAAAAGCTGCTAACGAGTATGATGAATCTTTATCCATGGCGAATATTGCTTTGAGTTATATTAATCAGGGATTCTTAAATGAAGCACAAGACATTCTCAGTGTTGCGAGAACAAAGAGTAATGTTCATAAAAATGTTGATAGCGCAACCGCAAGAATTAACGATGTTAAAGAGGAAGAAGAAGAAGCTCTGAAGAAAGCACTAAAGAAAGTAGATCCTGAGCAAAAATTCCTCATTAAGTTTGCGGAAGCTTATGCTTTACCGTCTGAAGTAGATGTAAAAGGGAAATGGTCCGCTTTACACGGGGAAATGCTTATAGACATGAAAGACAATATAATATTTGGAGTAACTGAAAGTAGATTTCAATCGATTACTAACGCTCTTGTGACGGCAAAATTAGGCGGATTTGGAATGGGTTCTGAAGATTCTAAACGTATTATTTCAATCGATGGACTAATAATTAATAGTTCTATTGAATATCAATTGAAAATTCAAATAACGGCTGGCTCAACTTTGCTTACGGGACTTGGTGAAACAGAATATGTCTTCAAGGGATTAATGTGTGTATCAAAGGATGCTCAAAATATTTCCGTAATGGAAAGGAAAGTGGGTAAAGAGGAGATAGAATTCTATGAAATGAAAAGAATTCTTTAAACATAAATAGTAGCAGCAAGCCAAACAAACCAACCGAGATTTAAAACATAAGCAGTCCTAATACTCTTCCCAAATCATTAATGCCGATCCTCATGATATTTTCCTGCCTATCGTCTATTTGTTCATAATAACAGGATTTTGTACAAAAATATAAGTTTGAAATTTTCTAATTCTGGGATCTAATGGTCCTAAAGGATCATTAAACGGAATTAAGAGGTCATTTATGAAGAAAATAAAAACTATGGGAGGTCCTCCCCGATATGGGGCCAGCGATGAGGAAAAGGCCATCCTTGATTTTATATCTTATGCAAGGAGGTTGCAGCCCGGCCAGGTCAAACGGAGATCATATAAAAAGATTTCAGATGATCTTAATGCCCGGTCGATGTTTCCCCGAATAGCGGCGAAATGGACTCCGGTTCTGGTCTTCCATGCTGATCGACGAAACGGGGAAAGGAGGCAAGAGCAATGAATCGGCGAAATCAGGCAATCCATGAAAGCGGCCATGCTGTCATGGCTCATTATTCCGGGGTAAAAATAGAGCAGGTATCGATGCAAGAGGTTAAATTCAGCGGCCCGTTAGAGAATCAGGAGGGGAAAGGTGTCCTCTTAAAATATATTTTCATCAATCTGGCAGGCTTCATGTCCCAATTTCTGCATTATGGGGAGGCAGAATTTTGGCGGCTGAATCCGAGAGAGCTAATTCCCGGTTGTTTAGATATCACGCGGATAGTCGATCAGGATTTGCCGACGATAACCACAAAGGAACAGATCCAAGTTGTTTTGATCTCTCTGCAAGGATTTCTTTCGCAGCCGGGGATATGGGGCAAGGTCGAAACTCTTGCCGATGAAATCATGGATCATCCCGAAGGCCTAAAAGATGTCGAGTCGATCCTAATCAGATGTCAGAGAGAAAGGGTTCCCGAGCATGATGCAGGGCCTCTGATCGATTTTCTTTGCGATCATTTGTATCGGAAGGAAGCGTAATAATGGGGGCAAGCAGCGATAAAAAACAATCGAAATTGAGCCGGGAGGCCAATGATGACAAGGGAAAGGGGAGATTCCCCCCCGTCAAACATAGGATTCATCTGAAAGGCCCGGAAGATGTCAGGCGGTTGTTGTCGGCTGTCATCAATGATTTGCGGCAACAAAAGATCGATCCCCTTGTGTCAGGAAAAATCGTTTATGCCGCTCAAACCTTGTTGGATGTCTTCAAGCAGCATGATTTTGTTGTCATGCTCCGAGAATTGGAAGAACTGATCAAACAGAGCGGTTATGCAAGGCGATGAGTCAAGGGGCGGATATGCTGGTCGTCGTCGATTGTGGCCCCTATTCCGTGAGCCAGATCGAGAGGATAAAGAGGTGGAGAAGATGAAAACATTGATTCGGCGAGTGGAAGCCCTGAAATTGTTGTTGGTCCCAAAAACGATTGACTGGGGCCGGATTCATGATTGCCTCCGGGAAATGGATGCTGCAACCGCTCCGGGGCCTCCCGAATGGACAGCGGAGCAATGGGAAGAGAATTTTATCGAGAGGCATGGCACCCGGGAAGAATTTATCAAGGGAAAGGAGCGGCGGCATGAAATCCATCGAAGAGCTTGAGCAGGATGTGGAGAGGGCAAAGGATCTGCTTTATGCGGCGACAATGAAGGATATTGCAAAGAGCGCAAAGAGCATCGAACAGAAAATATATAAAAAACATGGAATAAAGGAGGATCAAGATCATGTATAAAAGACCTTTGGGAGATTTAAACAAAAAGCCGCATCCGATTTTAGAGGAATTTGCCCCATATGAAATGCTGTCCCTTGCGATGGATCAATCATGGATTGACCTGACCGAGCTTCATGATGATGCAAGGTATGCTCTGTCCAGTTTCCTGCCGATCGTTGAGAATGCGAAGAGGATGGATTTGAGCGAGTATAAAGAGTCTATTGCCAAGGTCAAGCGGTCAGAGCCAATTTTGCAAGGCAGGAAGGCCCTGTTGAGCTATTTGGAGAAGCATATCAGCAAAGCAAAATCCGATGTCGCCGCCGCAGGAAATGCCATTCTAAGGGTAACAGAGCCGGAAAGCCCCGGAGACCCGACAAAGGCCCTGCTCCAAGAACTTCGTCAACAGGAGATTCGGGGGATCATTCGGGCAACTGATCCGAAACATAGAAATGATCTTGTTGCGGGCAATCGGGATTTCATCCGGGCTTTGGTCAATAGTCCTGATCAAATTTTCGACAAAGATCATTTAACCAATCTCCGCAGAGAATTTGCCTTTGAAATAGACCCAACACTACGACAGATGGAACGGGATTCTGAACTCGTTTATAGGGCTATTCGCAAAAGATGCGGCGAAGTCAATGCGATTTCCGTCAAGGCCCTGATTGATAGCAGGTTGGAAGATCCTCTAAGCCCGGAAGAGTATTTTAAGGTTTTTACGCCGGAAACAGATATTGAGAAGGTTTATGCCGACAAACGAATTTTATCATGGCAGCGGGAACAAGACAAAGCTGCTCGACGAAAGGAATTCGAGGACAAGAATCAAGGAATCAATCTGGCAATCGGAGCGAGGGCCGAAAGACGATTAAGACAATGATTGACCTCTTTGACTTTGCCAACATGAGCCAGAGAGGGGGCAGGGGGTGCCTCCTTGTTAAAGCCCACCCCCTGCCTTTCTTTAACTAAATAACGAC
>DMAT01000346.1 GCA_003451635.1 Syntrophus sp. (in: bacteria)
CCGGTAAAGGGCGCCGGAAGTTCGGCCCAATTGGGGTCAACCTATTCTTTTGGCGATAACATAATCAATTTCGACACCTTCACCGCCCAATGCCGCTCGGGTGAAGTCAAACTGACGGAACAGGAAATGCGGTTACTGAAGCTTTTTATATCAAACCGCGCCAAGCCCCTGACGCGCAGCGAACTGCTGGAAATGGGTTGGGGCTATACCGGGGCGATGCCGACGAGGACGGTTGACAATTTCATTGTCCGCTTTCGCAAATATTTTGAGGACAATCCCCAGGAACCCCGCTATTTTAAAAGCCTGAGATCAATCGGTTACGTCTTTGACCACGACTGAATTACGGGGTCAGACTTACTTATTGANNTGTCAATAAGTAAGTCTGACCCCGTGCTAAATCAAAGATGAAATCGAGGCGGAATTAGAACTGGCAGCGGAGGCCGAGGGTGACGCTCTGGGCGTTGTAGCTGCTCTGGCCAAGCTGGGCCTCGTAATTGAGGTAAGCCAGGATCTGATCTGTCCATTGGACGTTGATTCCCGTTCCCACATTAAAGAAGTTCCGCTCCGGGGCGATGTTCTCGATGGTGAAGGCCGAACTCCCCTGGGCCAGGGCGGCCATCGTTGTTGGATTCACATTCCCGAACTCGTGCCGGTAGAATGCCCAGAGACGCGGCACTATCCTCAATTTGTCTTGAGTCCAGTTCCAGGCCCCCTTGACCCCGGCACTTCCCTGATAAGATTCCGTCGTCTGACGATCCACCTGCAGATTGAGGGAGTCCGCCCCCGCCTCGGTGTAACCGTTCATCACCATGGAGAGATACTGAAAGGTCAGGGCGGGACCGATAGTCCAGGAACCAAAGTGATAATCATAACCCGTTCCCCCGTAGGCCGTCGCCTGACCGCCGGAAGGTTTCGCCGTGGCCGTCCGGTCGATCCCCGGAAAGACGATGCGCCGGCTGTTGTCAAAACTGTTCCATCCGTAACCGGCCTGCCCGTCGATATAAAAGGCCTCCCGAAAATAAGTTCCATAGATGCCCAATGTATAACCGTCCAATTTCACGGTGCTTCCGGCATCGTTAATCCATGATTTGGCCGCATTCATCCCGAAGAGGACGCCGCCGACAAACCGTTCCGAAAAACGGTAGTCCGTCCCCAGGGTAAGGCCGCCGTTCTTAAAATCGTAACCCCGCTGCTCCGCTGTATTTTTCTGGTCCCCCTGGACAATATTCCCTTTTACGAAGAAACCCCACCGGGGATCTGGTTCCACGGGGATCATCCCCTGAAGATCATCGCTGTTACTGGCCAGGAGAAAGGGCTGCCGGGAACGGTTAGCGGCAAGGAAGTCCAGATTCTCCAGGCCCTGAAAACTGAATCCCTGCATACCCGCACGCAAATCCCCAAGACGGGAGGAGACGTTGCCGGCCTGAAAAGAGGCCACCCCGGAGGTCATATTGGTATAGGCCACACCGGCAATGGGAGACAACTGGTCAAAGGCGGCGGCCACTTGGGCGTTAGTCGTCAGATTGTCGATCTTATCCAGGACTGTATCCAAGTCTCCGCTTGCCGAGTTAACCAGGGGGTTCAGCATCTGAGATATGGCACGTTGATTTCCCGTCAAGGAGGAGACCAGATCGCTGGCGGCGTAATCGCGCCACGTCAGCAGATAGACTTCCGTCGCCCGGTCATACTGGGGCTGGAAAAATAACGTCGGGGATATTTTGTTGCCAAGGAGATTGGCGAACGTCCCCGATACGCCGCCGGCGGCGGAAAGGATCGCCCCGAATATTGTCTTGTTGTGGGGGATCGAACTCCCCTGCCACAAGGTTTCCAGTGTCCCATCCAGGGCCGCGCTGCCCTGGGCCTGCAACAGGCTGTTGCTCGTCGGCGTTACTACCGCCACCGTTAAGGTCCCACCGCTGCCCTGGGTGTAATTGGCTGCCGGCGATGCCCCAAATTGAGTCAGCTTCATGGTCCCGACACTGCCGTTCCCTGGTTTCACCTGGCCGTTGTTGTTTAGCGCCCCTATTTGCCCGTTCCCGGCCAGGATCGTCCCGGCACTGACATTCATGGTCCCTCCCAGCTTGCCATTGGCGCCGATGTTGATTTGCCCCCGGGAAAGACTCGTCTCGCCGGTAAATGCCGATCCGTCGCCATTGAGAGTCAGGGTTCCCGGACCGGTTTTCAGAAATTTGCCCGTTCCGGCCAGGACACCGTCAAGGGTGGAATCATAAGCTCCCTGGAGATCGAAGGTCCCGTTCACCTCCAGCTTCCCTTTCAGGAGGCGCAGGCCGTCGCGGACGGAAAAGGTGTAACCGCTGTTGATCTTATAGCCGGCGCCACTGTACTTGGTCATCGTCAGCGATTCCGCCTCGACATCATTATTCCCCAAATCGATGATTTCGTCTTTCTGGAGTTCCATTTTCCCCAGGTGGAAGAGAAAGCCATATTGCAGCCAGGTACCCTCATTCTTATCCGCCACATCGACCATCTTTAACGTCCAGGTCCCATTATTCTTCTCTCCCCAGAAGGCGTTGGTCAGAAAGGTCCACTCGAAATCCGTAACCGCTTCATTATCCTGGTATTTTTCGTTCGCGATGGTGACGCTCGTATCGTTGAAAAGTCGGCTTACCGTACCGTCCGGCGAGGTGAGGAAGGCCCGGAGGTCGCCCCGGCGCTCGTGAGTGAACTTCAGATTCACTTCCACACTTTCCACGGGGAGCGACGGGTTGACGGTAAAGGTTACCGAACGGCCCGTGATGGCGTCATTATCGGGAATGCCGAGATTGACGTTAGTCGCGGCGATGCTATAGGTTTGTTCCTTCGTTACATAGGCCACGTCGGCGATCTTGGTTACGAATTTGTCGGCCTGGATGAGGCCGAAGCCGTAATTGGGGTTGAAGTTTCTCTGGACGTCCACCCCCTTGTTAAGTACCCATTCGGTGTCACCGGCATCGACCTTGGTGGTTACGCTGGGCAGGGAGAGGGCGTGCTTCGCCATGCGGACCGACATCAGGGGGTTCGCCTCCTTGCCCAGGGCCATGATCCCCGAGACCAGGGGGGCCGAAGAGGAAGTGCCGCCGAATTTGCTGGCGTAGTTGTAGTAGGGATAGGCGTCACTCTTGTCGCCATCGGGGTTCCTGTCGGCAGAATAGCGGTTGTATCCGGAATCCGCACCCATCCGGTCCGTCGTCGTAATGCCCAGATAGTTCGAGTAGGAGCTGGAAGGGGCGGTGACAAAGACATTGGCCCCGTAGCTGCTGTAGTAGGCGTAGGTGCCATCGCTCCCCAGGGCGGCGACGGTGATCACATAGGGGGAGGTGGCGGCGAAGTCCTTGTTGGCATCCTCGCAACTCGCCTCTTTTGCGTCCGTGCTCTTGTTGCGGGCGTTCCCCGCCGAAAATACGTGGACGACGGCGTTTTCCGACGTAGCCTTCAGGACGTCCTTGACCCGTTCGGATTCCTCACTGAAAGGGGTATCAGGTCCGTAACTGTGGTTTTTGATGTGAATCTCCGGCTTCGCTTCGATGGCCAGGGTGGAACTGTTGAGACCGCTCTTCCAGAGGTAGGCGTCGATATAATCCTGGGTCGATACAGTGGGGTCGCCGGTCAGGGATTTGCCGAGGCGGATGCGGAGGCCGGCGATCCCGGCGAATGGTGCGGCCCCCGTCACGCCGTAGCCGTTGCCCCCCCGGGCGGCAGCGACGCCGGCCACGGCGGTGCCGTGATTGTCGCTCCCCAGGACCGGCCCCTGGTCCTGAAGAGCCAGGTCGGCGTTGGTGCTGAAATTCTTGCTGAG
This sequence comes from Syntrophus sp. (in: bacteria), assembly GCA_003451635.1. Classification (GTDB taxonomy): domain Bacteria; phylum Desulfobacterota; class Syntrophia; order Syntrophales; family UBA8958; genus UBA8958. The sequence continues at coordinate 3,797 of DMAT01000346.1, forward strand.
CCCCTTCAGGTAATTGTCTTTCAGGTCCTCATGGGTCCCCTGCACGCCGTCGTCAACGATGCCGATTACGACCCCACGGCCGGTGTAACCGAGGCCGCCGCCGATATTCCAGGCATTTTTCAGACCCGCGTCCTGACCGACGTTGGCGGCGGTGATGGGGGCCTGGTTCCACAGGTGCCACTGGCCGGGATAGTCCGTACCGCCGCTGGTCAGGGGATAAAAATAGGGATCATTCGCCGCCGAGGGGATAAACGCCGCCCCCTGGGCATGAACGAGGGGGGAGGCCAATATTGCAAGGAGAAGCGATAATGCGGTGATGAATAAATGGCGTTTCTTCACTGTTAACAATATCTAATTACACTCCTCTTCTGGGAAAAGCCTGATTCAACAATGAAATAAAGACACTACCGCGGTAAATTGACGCCTGACATATATCAGTGGGAAGAAAAAGGCAATCTAATGTCGCTAAACAACACTTTCGGCCATACTACTCTTTCCTTGAGAATACTTTCCCCTCAGCCTTGACATTTCGAAATTCGTTGTCATCATAGCGCCGATAAATCATATAGATTAAGCACCATCGAAAAGGAGCAAGTTATGGAAGCAAAGAAGGAAACGCGTCAATTCAAAACAGAAGTCCAGCAACTTATGAGCATCATCATCAACTCTCTCTATTCCCACCGGGAGATTTTTTTGCGGGAATTGATCTCCAATTCCTCCGATGCCATCGACAAATTGAGATTTAAAACCCAGACACAGTCAGACATTCTGGGTACGGACACAGAGTTCAGCATAAAAATAGTCCCCAATAAAAAGAAAAGAACCCTGGAAATATCGGATAACGGGATCGGCATGACCTACGACGAGGTGGTGGAAAATATCGGCACCATCGCCAAGAGCGGAACGTCCGGATTCCTGGAGGCGGCGACTGCTTTAAACAAGCCCGACATGCTGACGCCGGAACTGATCGGCCAGTTCGGGGTTGGTTTTTACAGTGCCTTCATTGTCGCAGATCGGGTTTCCCTCATCACAAAAGCCGTCGGAAGCGATAAGGCGACTAAGTGGGAATCGACGGGAGACGGGTCATACACCGTCGAAGAAACGGACAAGAAGACTCGCGGCACCACCGTCATTTTGACACTTAAGAAGGGGGAAAAAGACGAACAGGACTTTACCGATGAATGGACTATCCGCAATACCATAAAAAAACACTCTGATTTTGTAGCTTATCCCATTCTCATGGACGTTGAGAGAACGGAACCAGTCCTCGATAAGGACGGAAAACCAGAAGGGAACAAGACAACAAAAACCATCAAAGAAGAAACCCTCAATTCCATGAAGGCAATCTGGACGAAAGACAAGAAGGAAGTCTCGGAAGAGGAATACAATGAATTTTACCGCCACATCGCCCATGATTGGAATGAGCCTCTTACCCACCTCCATGTAAAGCTTGAAGGAACGACGGAGTACAGCGCCCTGCTGTACATTCCGTCCCGGCCTCCCTTCGATTTGTACCATGGCGAGGGGAAACACGGGATACAGCTCTACAGCAAGCGCGTCTTCATCATGGAGAACTGTAAGGAACTAATGCCTCCCTATCTGTCCTTTATCAAANNATGTCAGCCGCGAGATCCTCCAGCAGGACGCCCTTGTGACGAACATCCGTAAAAATCTCGTGAAGAAGATTCTGGGCCTTTTGGAAGAGCTTGACAAGGATAAGTATGACCAATTTTTCAAGGAATTCGGCTCTATATTCAAGGCGGGGCTCTCTATGGATTTCGACAACCGCGGCAAGATCGCCGATCTCCTCCGCTACAAGACAACCAAATCCGATGGCGCCTTCAGCTCTCTTAAAGACTATGTCAACCGTATGCAGACGGATCAGGAGGCCATATACTACATCACGGGAGAGAATCTCTCCGCCCTTCTCAACAGCCCCCACCTGGAGCGGTTAAAGGACAAAGATTATGAAGTACTGCTCATGACGGACCCGATGGACGAATGGGTCTTGCGGGACCTCCATGAATATGAGAAAAAGACCTTCAAGAGCGCCGAAAAGGGAGATCTCGATTTCTCGACGATCGACGACAACAGAAAAGATGAATACCACGACCTCTTCGATTTCATAAAAACGTCTTTGGAGGAGAAGGTCAAAGAGGTCAAACCGTCGACCCACCTGAAGGATTCCGTCGCCTGTCTTTCCGGCGACCCCAACGATATGAGCGCTTACATGGAAAAAGTTCTCAGGGCTACGGGCCAGGAAACGCCGCAGGTAAAGAGGGTCCTCGAACTGAACATGGATCACCCCCTCCTTGCCAAGATCAAAGGGATCTATGAGGGTGATAAGGATTCTTCCGTCTTGAAAGACTACAGCGACTTATTGTTTGATATGGCGGTCATCTCAGGGGGAGGCAAACTAGACAATCCGTCCCGATTCAGCAAAACAATCGGCGACCTGATGGCGAGATCCCTTAATATTTAACAAATGCCTATAACGATATGGTGATAGTTTCACAAAGAGGCTATCACTATATCGGGATTAGACAAGCCATTTGCTTCCTTTTTTCGGTTCTCTTCTCGCCTGTCAATTATTTCAGCAAGGACAGGCAGTAAAAGAGATCCAAAAGGAAGCAGGAAAACAATCAGTACGGGAACGTAAAGAGACAAATGGATCAAATGTGATTTGATCATACCTATATCTTCAGTAGTCCAGTTATTCCCAGTATTCCTTTGCTTCATCAAGAGCTTCATGAAATCTTGCATCCCCTTACTTTCACGCAATATCAGTGATTTGTTTTTTGAGATGGTTCTCTTGAGAAATGTTTTCAGCAAATGTCTTGGCCTGCCTGCGATATTGAAAGAATGTGTCTCTCGTACATGTTGCACATCATGGATGATCCGTCAATAACACAATCTGAAAAACCCATGCCGGGCATCTAACCTGCTGAAAGAATACCACTCCACGAAATCGGATTGACACCGGGATTCACTTGTCTTATAGGTCGCAAGGAATACAGGCTTGACTAGATTTCCTCAATGACCATGACGGACACTATCTGGCAAATTATTACCCCGGCCACGAAAAACACCTAAGCTGCGAAGAGCAGCCACACCCATAAGGAGGGTCTTGTGAAAAGAATATTTATTATTTTGATCGGCTTTTTGTTGATTTCATCCCTTCCCTCGCTCTGTGAAGCCCAAGTGAAAGCGAAATCTCCATCCCCCCACGCCAAGAGCGACCTTATCCAGTTTACTGCGGCAAAGGGAGATTTTCTGATCAACATCTGCAAACAATACCTGGACAGCGAAAATCGCTGGCAGGAAATCGCCCGGATCAACCGGCTGAAAGACCCCCGCAAGCTTCAACCGGGGGCGAAAATAGCGATTCCCATAGTTTATCTGAAGGGGACGCCCCTGGAAAGCAAAGTCACCTTTGTTCAGGGAGACGCCAAGGCCCAACCGGGCGGCCAGGGGGAATGGGTATCCCTGAAACCCGGTGATTTGATTTCTCAGAAAAGCAACCTCAAAACCGGGGCGGAAAGCGCCCTGGAGATCACCTTCGAAGACGGCAGTTCATTTTTTCTCCGTTCCGACACGCAGATGGGCATTTTGAAAGCCCAGAAAGTCCTGTCTTCGCAAACGGTGCGCGACCTCTATCTCGGCGCAGGCCGTGTTTTAACGACGGTTAAGGAGGCAACGGGTGAAGCCCCCCGTTTCAAGATTCGCACCCCCTCCGCAATCGCCTCCGTCCGGGGAACGGAATTCAGAGTCGCCGTGGATGAGTCGCAGAAAACCTATGCGGAAGTCATGAAAAGTCTGGTAACGGTCGATGGCGCCAACAACAGCGTGGATCTGGCCCAGGGCGAGGGAACAATGGTAAAAAAGGGAGAGCCGCCCCTGCCGCCCAGGAAACTACTCCCCCCCCCGGCGCCGGCAGACCTCAGATCCATCTTCAACTCGACCCCTGTCATCCGTTTTTCCGCCGTGGAAGGCGCGGAATCCTATCGCGTCATGACCGCTAAAGACAAAGAAGGCAAGCAACTGCTGCGGGATAAAATCATCAAGGCCGGAGATGCAATAACGATAGCAGGGCTGGCCGACGGTTCCT
>DMAT01000182.1 GCA_003451635.1 Syntrophus sp. (in: bacteria)
GCCGGTGATGTCGGTGCAGGCATGCACATCGGTTGTCTCCATGAGGATTTCCGCCGCTCCCTTGTTGAGGGTCGTCATGGCCGCAATGGATTGTGCAATGAGATCGGAGGGCGCTGCGCCGGCCTTGGCGGCGGTGCTCACGATGCCCGTTCCCAGGGCCTTGGTCATGATAAGTTTGTCCCCCGGCCGGGCGCCGCGATTCATGAGTACTTGATCCGGATGGATGACACCGGTCACAGCGAGGCCGTATTTGGTTTCATCATCTTCGACGCTGTGACCACCCACGAGGAGGACGCCTGCCTCCCGCATTTTATCGAGGCCGCCGCGTAGGATATCCCGGAGGATGGACACGCCAAGTTTCTTGATGGGAAAACATACGATATTCATGGCCGTCAGGGGTTTGCCGCCCATGGCGTAAACGTCGCTCAAAGCATTTGTTACGGCGATCTGGCCGAAAGTATAGGGGTCATCCACAATCGGGGTAAAGAAGTCCACCGTCTGAATGATGGCAAGATCGTCCCGGAGCTTATAGACGCCGGCGTCTTCAGAGTGTTCCATGCCGGCCAGGAGATTGGGATCCGTCATGAAGGGAAGATCTTTCAGAGCTTCGTAAAGGTCACCCGGACCTATTTTGCAGGCTCAACCCGCGCCGTGAACGGTTTGGGTCAGGCGGAGCCGGTTTTCATCAGTCATTAGCTATTCCTTTGTCGAATGGGTGTATGGATACGCTAAGCGGGGGGGATTATCCGCCGAATTTGCGCTGTTGTCAATCAGGAAGATATGCTTGACGGCTCCGCAAAAAATCCATATGCTCCAAGCAATTTAAGAGCGCCAATAAAGATAAAAAAGAGGAAATATTCATGTCCGACATGATTCGATATTACAGCACGAATAGAAATCTTGCCCATATTTCCGGTTTGATTCCGTTCCGGGGGACTGTCTCCTTTCGCGAGGCCCTGCTTATGGGGCAGGCGCCCGATGAGGGGCTTTTCATGCCCGATGCGGTTCCTTCCTTGTCCATGGGCGAGATTATGGATCTGAAAGGGAAGCCCTATGCCGAGGCTGCTTTTCTGGTGGCCGGGAGGTTTCTGGCCGGGGATATCGGCCTTGATAAATTGCAGTGGATAGTTGAAGACGCCTATAACTTTGACGTACCCCTGGAGCAGGTCCTGAATGGTAAATACGTAATGCGCCTGGATCAGGGACCCACAGCCTCTTTTAAGGATTTTGCCGCCCGGATGATGGCCCGGCTGATGAGCATGGTTCGTGACCCCGAGAAACGTCTCAATGTTTTGGTGGCCACGTCGGGGGATACGGGCAGCGCTGTTGGCGAGGCCTTTAAGGGGGTACCGGGTATCGATGTGACGATTCTCTATCCCCGGGGCGAGGTCAGCGGGCGTCAGAAGAAACAGCTCGATACGATCGGTCAAAATGTCCGGGCGATTTCTGTGGAAGGGAAGTTCGACGATTGCCAGGACCTGGTCAAGCGGGCTTTCGCTGATCCTTCCCTGGAGAATCTCAACCTTACCTCGGCCAACTCCATAAATTTCGGACGCATTCTTCCCCAGACGATCTACTATGTCTATGCCTACAGCCAGTTGGCAGTCCCGGGAGAGGAAATCGTTTTTTCCGTTCCTTCCGGGAATTTCGGTAATGCCCTGGGCTGTGAATATGCCCGGCGCATGGGGATACCGGTAAAGGCTCTGGTCATGCCCACCAATGAAAACGACGAGTTTCCAAGGTTTTTGGAGACGGGAATCTATGAGAAAGTGTCGCCTTCCCGGGCCTGCCTTTCCAATGCCATGAATGTCGGCCATCCAAGCAATCTGGCCCGTTTCTTCGATCTTTTCGGGGGGACGGTGGATAGGAACGGGATGGTGCACCGCTATCCTGACCGGGAAGAGATGAAAAAACATATCTATTCGATCAGCATTACCGATGCCGAGACGAAGAAGACCATCAAAAGGATCTATGAAACCTATGGGGTCCTGTTGGAGCCCCACGGCGCCGTCGGCTGGCGGGGGCTGGAGGATTTCCTGGAAAAGCGGGGGGATTGCCCTTTATGCGTTTCCCTCGAGACGGCTCATCCCGCAAAATTTCCAAAGGAAATAAATGAACTCCTCGACATCGATCCGGAATTGCCCCAGAGCATGAAAGACGTCGATGCCAGGGAAGGGGAACCGGTATTTCTTGACGCCGATGATGACGCCTTCAGGACTTATCTGCGGGAAAATCTGAGAGGTTAAGAGCGGGGTCAGGCTTACTAATAGACATNNATGTCTATTAGTAAGCCTGACCCCGTTTATCCCTATCCTCTCTTGAACCAGTGGCGGCGATTGTGTTCCTTGAGGGCCGCCTCCAGGGCGTCCAGCTTTTTGGGCAGAAGGATGCCCCTTTCGATGAAGTAGTTGCCAATGCGGGGCTGGAGGATTTTCTGACGGCCCAGCAGCACCAGCACTTGATAGAAGCTAAGTAACCCCGTGCGTAGCCCGAACTCGCCAAAGAGCTCCCCTCGCTTCCGCCTCCTGAGGATGTTTTGAATATCAAAAGGGCTTAGCCAGCGCAGTTGGCAGGCAATGTCGCCGAGGCGGGGTCTCTGAATCTTCTGCCAGACCACGGCGTCCCACATCTGCCGCATGGAAATAACTCCGGAATAATAAAGAAACTGGCCCATGAAGATTTTGCGGGAGGGTATTTCCCCCTGATAGTAATGCTGGCGTTGGGGAGACGGAGGCGCCGATGCGGGGCGATTGGGACGATAGAACGATCCGGTCGGCATGGTAAGAATGTAACGGTCCGGTTCCTGGATGTAGGAAAAGACCTGTTCGTAGGCGCGGTGGACCTCTTTGAACCGCTCTTCCAGAATCGCTTCGTCCACGCCGATATGATACGCCCGATCCGGGTGCGTTTCCATGACCAGTTTGCGATACGCCGTCTTTACCCCGGACGGTTGAAGATAGTCGAGGAATTGCGGTGTAATGTTCGCTTCCGCGCCAAAAAGTATCCGGCACGACTGGAGGAGATGCCTTTCCGGAAGGATGATCCTGGTATTTTTGCCGTTTGTGTTCGTGGCTAGTCCCCTTTACTTATTTTGTCATGACAAATTTCTGTTCCTCTGTAGGAACATACCACTTGATAAAGTTATGCGTGATTCCCTGAGGCGCCGGTTCTATGCCCCGGAAGCGGGCATGGATCATAGGCAGGGCATCGGGGACATAGAGGAACAAATAGGGCTGTTCCTCCGCCAGGATCTCCTGGATACGATCATAGTGCCTTTTTCTTTCTTTCTGGTCAAAAACCCCCCTGGCCTTTTCAATCAACCTGTCCACCTCCGCGTTTTTGAAGGAGATGAAATTCAACTCCTCCGGACCGGTCTTGCTGGAATGCCAGACATCATAAATATCAGGATCCTGGGGGATTGTCCAGCCGAGGATTGTCGCATCAAAACGCCGCTTATTGATAAAGTCATTCACAAAAGCCGCCCATTCCAGGACCCTGATCTTGACCTTGATCCCCACGTCGGCTAGTTGTTTCTGGATGATCTCGGCGCATTTTGCCCGGACTTCATTGCCTTGGTTTGTTATGATCTCAAAGGTGAAAGGTTGCCCATCCTTGTCCAGGACGCCGTCTCCATTGGTGTCTTTCCAGCCGGCCTCAGCCAGCAGTGCTTTGGCCTGACCGGGATCGTAGGGATAGTTGCGGACCTGGGGGTTATATGCCCAGGTCCCCGGTTTGTAGGGGCCTGTCGAAGCCTTCCCCAAGCCTAAAAGGACGCCCTGGATCATCTCCTCTTTGTTGACGGCGTGGGCGATGGCCTGCCGCACCCGCTTGTCTGCAAAAAGAGGGTTCTTGAGATTATAGCCCATGTAAACATAGGAGAAGGATAGGTAGCGGTACTTGTTGTAATTCTTGCGGAAGAGATTGTTTTCCGTCTGGCGGGTGTATTGAAGAGGCGTCAGTCCCATCTGGTCAATGCCGTTGGCCCGCAGCTCGAGAAACATAGTAGCCGTATCGGGGATGATCCGCATGATGTATCCGTCAATAAAGGGCCGGCCTTCGAAGTAATCCATGTTGGCAGTGAGGACGATTTTCTGCCCCGACAGCCATTCCTTGAAACGGTAAGGCCCCGTGCCGATTGGGCGTCGGGAAAGGGGAGACGAGGTGATGCTTTTGCCCTCCAGCAAGTGTCTCGGCAGGACCGGG
>DMAT01000107.1 GCA_003451635.1 Syntrophus sp. (in: bacteria)
CCTGCAGCACGGCCGGGACAAAGGGTTTCACCAGATAATCAGCCGCCCCCAGCTCCAGCCCCCTGATCTCAACGGCTGAGTCACCCAGAGACGTCACAAAGAGTACAGGGATGGCACGAGTGGCGCTGTCGGCCTTGATCCGGCGGCAGACCTCAAAACCATCCATCCCCGGCATCATCACATCCAGCAGCACCAGATCAATCCGCTCCCTCTGCAATTTGGTCAGGGCAGTCTCCCCATCCTGCGCCAACAGGATCCGGTAGCCTCGAGGCTCCAGCAGTGCCTCGAGGAGAGTCAGGTTGTGCGCTTCGTCGTCCACACAGAGAATTACCGGTTGCTGATGCATACACTCACCTCTTCAAATGATTGGCCTATCGGTCTGATCCAGAGTATCCCGCCGCCGCTCTCCCCTCAGCCCCTGAACTTACCTGCGAAGATGGGGATTATTCCTGCTTGCCCAAATGTCTGCTGATCATCCCCGGCAACTGCCGGATATCCACCGGCTTGGCGAGATAATCATCAAACCCCGCCTGTAACAGACTTTCCTTGTCGCCACTCATGGCATAGGAGGTGCAGGCAACAACCTTCATCTCCCGCAGTTCCGGATCGCCGCGCACTATCTTGATGGCGGCATAGCCATCCATCACCGGCATCTGGACGTCCATGAAGACCAGGTCCGGTCGCTGTTCCCGGGCCTGACGGATACCCTCTTCGCCATTATGGGCCGTAATCACCGCGTAGCCTTGGTATTTCAGAACATCACGCATGAGGATCATGTTCTGCTCGTTATCTTCGACGATCAATATCTTCTGAACCATTTTATTCCCTTCCATTATCGGTCAACCCGACACCTTCCCCACCATGAAAAACAATTCCTCCCTGAGCTCCCTGACCGATTTCCATTTACCCCTGAACCACTGGTGGCTGTATGGATTGCCTGATCGGGATGGTGAAGCTGAAGCTGCTGCCCCTGCCCACCTCGCTTTCCACCCAGATCTTGCCGCCGTGCAGCTCGACCATCCTTTTGCTCAGGACCAGACCGAGGCCGGTGCCTTCGAAATTTTTGGTAAAGGGGTTTTCAAGCTGGCCAAAGGCATGGAAAAGCCTGCCGATATCCTTCTGGCTGATACCGATCCCCGTATCCGTCACCGTTATTTCGAAGGACGAGGGACGAGGGACGAGGGACAAAGGACGATCGCTTGCTTTGCTCGCTGAGACGAAGGACGAATCTTTCCCCATCCCCTCACGTCCCTCGTCCCTCGTCCTTTCGTCCTTTCGTCCCTCGTCGTCCGTCCCTCCTCCATCGTCCCTCGTCAAACGCGCGCGAACGCTCACCGCGCCCCCATCCGGGGTAAACTTCACCGCATTACTCATGAGGTTGAAGAGGATCTGCTTGAGCTTTCTTGCATCCGCCTCAATCAAGGTATCAGCATCAGGCTCTATTTCAATACTCAACGCCAGTCCGTGTTTCATCGCCTTTTCCTTGAACATGGACAAGGCACCATTAAGCGCTTCGTTCAGAGGAACCATTGATAGCTCAAGCTCCATCTTGCCTGCTTCAACCTTAGACAGATCGAGGATGTCATTGATCAGGGACAACAGGTGCTTGCCGCTGGTGAGAATATAGTTGATATATTCCTGTTGTTTCTCGTTGAGATCGCCGGCCATCTGTTCCTGTAAGACGTCCGAAAAACCAATGATGGAGTTGAGAGGGGTCCGCAGTTCATGGCTCATGTTGGCAAGAAAATCAGACTTGGCCTTGTTGGCGGTGTCTGCAGTAAGCCTGGCGATTTCGGCATCCCTCAGCTTTTTTTTCTCGGAAATATTACCGAAGAGAACAACCATCCCGGCAAATTGGTCATTGACTGTTACCGGAGTTGCCACATATTCCACTGGAAAACTGCTGCCGTCTTTCTTCCAGAAGACATCATCAATACCCCTGTACTCCTTGACTTCTCTGCCGGCAAAACGAATGGGGCACTCTTCTTTAGGATAGGGAGCGCCTCCCGGTTTTGAATGATGCCATACTGTATGACCATCCAGCCCAATCAGTTCATCGGCTGCATAACCGAGCATCTTCTCGGCGGCCGGATTGACAAAGGTGATCCTCCCCTCCTGGTCCTGGCCGATAATCCCTTCGCCTGCCGCCTGCAGGATCAATGCATACTGGTTTTTGACCCTTTCAAGCACCTGTTCCACCTGACTGCGTTCCGCAAGCTCCTTTTGGAGCAGCTTATTGGCTTCAACAAGCTGCTCCGTCCTTTGACTCACCTCTTCTTCGAGCTGTTCATTCAGGGCCTTCAGTTGATTCTGGGTCTCGAGCAGCTCAAGGTTCTGGTGATAGGCGTTTTCATAGGTGGAAAGCAGGAGGTCGAGGATCTGGAGGCGCTCGGAGGTGATGAAGAAGTTCTCCCCGGAGAAGAAGACATTGATGCCCATCTCGGCCTTGTTGTTCTTGCGCATCTCAAAATTCGACAACAGATAGCGAATGCGGTTGAGGAGCACCTTCTCTTCATAGGGCTTGGCAATGAAGTTATCGGCCCCGCACTCCAGGCCCCTGATAACGTCTTTCGGATCAGAAAGCGAGGTCAGGAGGATAACGGGAACATGCTTGAACCGCTCCTCAGCCCGCAACTGTTTGCAGAACTCATAGCCGTCCATCTCCGGCATCACAATGTCGCTGATAACAATGGTTGGCCTGATCCCATCCGCCAGCAGGCGTAATGCCTCTCTGCCGTTGACCGCAGCTGAGACCTGAAACCCCGCCTTTTCGAGCACATACTGCAACTGCAGAAGCTGGGTCGGGCTGTCCTCAACGATCAGGATCTCTACCTCTTTATTCTCCTCATTCATAAAAACCTCCCGGTTTAGTAGGCCGGGTTTTCAACCCGACAACAGGGCGTACATAGTAAGGCCAGCGCCGGGTTAAGGAGAAAGGACATTTTCATCCTTCACCTCTCACTCCGCGTCCCTCGTCCTTCGTCCCTTCAGCACCAAACCCGCCAGCACTCCCGCTATCTTTTCCGGCGGCAGGACATATCGTGCCGCCCCAAGTTTCACCGCTTCTCCGTTCATGCCGAAGACCACGGAGCTTTCCCGGTCCTGGGCAATGGTTACCGCGCCCATATCATGCATCATCTTCAGGCCGTCGGCCCCGTCCCTGCCCATGCCCGAGAGGAGGACGCCCGCGGCATTTTCCCGAAACACCCTCGCCACTGAAGTAAAGAGGTAGGCGACCGAAGGCCTCATCCCGTTGCCCGGGAGATCACTGTTCAACAGAACGCAGCCTCCGTGATCAATCCCCATGTGAACGTTATCCGGGGCCACATAGGCCGTTGCCGGCAGACAGCGTTCGCCGTTTTCCGGCACGCGTACCTTAAATCCGGTGGTGTCGGCAAGCCAGGAGGCAAATCCTCCGGTAAAGCCCTGGGCAATGTGCTGGACAATCATTACCGGCACGGGAAGATCCTGCGGTAAGCCGGCCAGGATGGCCTGGATGACGGGCGGGCCGCCGGTTGAGGCGCCGATGGCAATCATCCGGATTTCCAGCCCTGCCGTATCCTTTTTCATCTCGGCGGCAACTTCTCTAACGGGGGCAATCCTGGGCTTGCGGGTGACCACCTTCACGTCGGACAGTGCCTTGATCGTATTAATGAGCTCGCTCGCCTGTTTATCATACAAGGGGTGGCCAAGTCCCACCGGTTTTGACCTGATGATGAGCGCGCCCGCCTCTATTGTCCGGAAAGACATGGCAACCTCCTTCAGGTCATAGACGGAACTGACAATAATAATGGGGACAGGGGTGTGTTCCATTATCCTGCGGGTTGCCTCAAAACCGT